>JBKDHA010000250.1:0-3803 GCA_046335555.1 Bacteroidota bacterium | reverse complement strand
CGGTATCTCGATGTAACGCAGGATTTTTATACCCGCCATGGAGGCCGGGCGTTGGTGTTGGGGCGTTTTATTCCTATTGTGCGCACATTTGCCCCAATTTTGGCCGGTGTTATTAAAATCGACTTTAAAAAGTTTATGTTCTACAATGTTGTTGGGGCAACGTTTTGGGTTGGTTCTTTGGGACTTGCCGGTTATTTTCTGGGACAAATTGCTTGGGTCGAAAAGAACCTTGGCTACATTGTTTTGTTCCTGATTGTAATAACGCTTATCCCTGTAATCCGTACCTGGCGCAGTGAACGCGCCCGAAGTAAGCAACAACCTCCGGCATAAATAAGACTTCTGCCATTTATGCTATGAGTTAAGCCGCCTGTGCCTGTGCCTGCCCCACTTGCCAAAACCACGCCCTACTATGCACAATACTCCGTTTTTTTGCGTTTGTGATTTGTCAATAAACGGTTAAAAACATTCGTTCAGCATTCGTAAACCGGACGGAATTTACTATGTTTGAAGCCTTTTACTGAGCAGGAAGAAGAAAATAACCATTGCACAACACTCGCTTCGGCAGATTTTATTATTCTTGCGATCAAAAAAGTACTCTAACGCTAACTAATCAATACCAACCAAACACAATTTGCTATGAGCAACAAGAAGTCCACCAACTTCCAGGCTTATTTTACCGTCGGAATTTTCATTGTACTTTACGTAGTATCGTACATCATTTTTGACAAAGTAATGGGTAACCCCGCCCTGTTTGAAGGCGGTGACCGCGAAAAAGGCCACCCGCTGGATGGTAATCTGCTTGGAACAATTTACAAAGGCGGCTTCATCGTGCCGATTTTGATGACCATTAACCTTGTAATTCTTACTTTCTCTATTGAACGCGGCATCAATATTATCCGTGCCCGCGGAACAGGCAATGTTGCCAACTTCATCCGCACCATTCGTCAGCTGATCGAGAACAATCGTATGGACGAAGCTATCGCAGCTTGCGACCGTCAGAAAGGTTCTATCGGCAACGTAGTTCGTGCCGGTCTCGAAAAATACCGCATGGTAGAGCACGACACTGAACTCGACAAAGAGCAGAAACTTGCTGCTATCCAGAAAGATCTCGAAGAAACCACAGCGCTCGAACTTCCGATGCTGTCTAAAAACCTCGTTATTCTTTCTACCTGCGCTTCTATCGCAACACTTATTGGTCTTATCGGAACAGTTGTGGGTATGATTAAAGCGTTCTCTGCGCTTTCTGCTTCAGGTGCTCCTGACTCAAACGCTCTTGCTACCGGTATTTCTGAAGCGCTTATCAACACCGCTTTCGGTATCACCGGTTCGGCTGTTGCTATTGTTTTCTACAATATGTTTACCACATTCATCGACCGCATTACCTACGGTATTGATGAAGCCAACTTCAGCATCCTGCAAACATTCTCATCGAAGCGCCACTAATTTCTGCGCTTCGGTTATCAGTTCACATTAACAACTGAGTAAACAGATGCCGAAAATTAAAGTCCCTCGCAGCAGTCCGTCGCTTGACATGACGCCGATGGTGGATCTTGCGTTCCTCCTCGTAACGTTCTTCATGCTCACGGCTACCATGCGCACACCGGAACCTGTAATCGTTGATACACCTGGTTCATCAGATTCGGATACGCTCCCTAAAAACACAATGCTTCTTACTATTGATACTGCCGGACGAGTTTTCTACAATATAGAAAACCCGGAAGTACGACGTAAGACACTCGAAAACATGATGATCCGTTTCCCCGGTAATAAATTCACCGAGGAGCAGAAACTCAAGTTTGCCAACATGCAATCATTTGGCGTTCCCCTCAAGGAACTCCCAGAATATATTGATGCTGATGGCGCTCGTCGCAAAGCAATGGATGTTTCCACAAAAGGAATTCCCATTGATACCGCAGACGATAAAAAGAACGAGTTGTTCTACTGGATATATGAGGGGCGCAAAGAGGCACAGCGTTTCAAGGATGAAAATGAGGCGTTAAAACTCAACAAGCTTCGAATCGCAATCAAAGCCGACAGCAAAGCTGCCTACAAGAAAATTGATTTTGTGCTTGACTTGTTTCAAAAGCAAAACGTTTTCAACTTCAACTTAGTCACAAATCAAGAGGTTAATCCAAACGAAAAGTAACTGAATCAATTGCTCCGAAACTGCAATCGCTCATTAATTTGCAGTGCCGGTAAGAAAGAAAAGTTCGTTTGTTTTGGCATCCTCAAAAAAAAATTCTGTTTGCGTGGTAAATCGAAACCGGTAATGCATCTTATGAATAAGTCACAGGGCAAAGCAACTTTGTCTTGGTTTCTGAAGTAAGCATTTTCCGGTCTTTGAAAGTCTGAATCTCAACTCAAACAGATATTTCTGATTTATACTGCATCGGTAAAATAAAAACTCACGCCAATACATATTAAACAATGGCAGAAGTAAATACAGGTGGTGGTGGTGGTGGGAAACACCAGAAGAAAGGCCGAAAATCGGCATCGCAGCCGCGGATCGATATGACTCCGATGGTTGACCTTGCCTTCCTTCTCCTAACGTTCTTCGTTCTTACCTCACAACTTAACAAAACAAGAGCAACGGAATTGTTGGTTCCTAAAAAAACCGACAACACCGATGATAAGGTAAAAATTGACAGCGCAAAAGCAGTAACCATTCTTCTGGAGGGCAATAAAGCTGGGAAAATCTATTACTACACCGGTATGTTGCCAACCGAAACCGATAAAATCAAGGAAACTACGCTTGATCCTAAAAAAGGTTTGCGCAGCATTGTAATTGAGCGTAACCGCGAAGTGGTTACTTCAATGAATGATCTCCGAAATCTGCTTCGGCAAGAAAAAATCACCAAGGCTGCTTACGATACCATTCAACTAGACAATAATCACAAGAGTATGCTTTCTGCTCCGTTCTTTATTGTAAAATGGGGTGGCGATGCTTCTTATGGTCAGGTAATTGATGTAATTGATGAGTTAAAGATTTCAGATGTGGGTCGTTATGCGCTCACAAAAATCTCACAGCCCGAATATGAGGTGCTTACGGTGAAAACCAAAGTAAAGTATAAGGATATGCTTCCGCCTGGTAGTGCTGAAGAAAAGAAATAATTGAACTCAAAACAACCTGAAAAATGGTTAAGACAACACAACCCGTACCCGAACGTTCAGATATGGACGAACTGGTGTTTGAAAAGCGTAACCGCTCATACGGTGCGTACAAAATTCGCCGTGGTTATTCTCGTGTGGTGGCTATCTCAACAGGTATTTCCATTGTTGCGTTTCTGTTTATTTTCTTTCTGTTTGCAGTAACGGAAGAAAAGGCCGGGCCACCGCCGCCCAAGTTCAAAGTAACAAACGTTGAACTTACACCGCCGCCATCTACGAAACCCAATACACCGCCGCCACCGCCGCCACCGCCGCCGCCACCGCCGCTGCGCGAAACGGTTAGGTTTACAGAGCCTGAAGTAAGTGAAGACGAGATTGATACTCTTGCCAATCTTAACAAGCTTCAGACTACTCAGATTGCCACTAATGATCAGCAAGGCTCAAACGATGATAAAATTGATCCGGTTGACCAGGGCGATCCTGTACTTCCGCCGGAACCGGAAAAGCCGCTCCAGTTTGCTGAAGAAATGCCCTCTTTTCCCGGTGGCGAAACTGCACTTCAAACCTACCTTCAGGCAAACACCCGTTTCCCGGTGATGGAAAAAGAATCCGGAAAACAGGGAACCGTCTATGTGAACTTTGTTGTGGGTAAAGACGGTACTATTTCTTCTGTTACGATTCTTAAAGGAGTTCCT
>JBKDHA010000249.1:0-2588 GCA_046335555.1 Bacteroidota bacterium | reverse complement strand
AAAAATAGAAAAACGAACAGATAAAAACTAAATCAAATGCTGAAAGGAACAAGTGCGTGGATGAATATTTTACTTAATGATGTACATAACGGAATTACAGCACCGCTCGAAGCTGCGCCGGTTAGTTCTCCGGCAAAAATCACCACTTATCCCGTTAATATTCGCTTCGTGCTGGCCGGCATTCAGCAAAGCTTTGCGGCTTTGCGGTTTCATTACGGTGAACTGTTCAGACACGAAATCTGGCATACAGGAATTGTGCAACAAAGCATTACCAGCATTACCGAAAACGGAATTACAGCACCCATTAAGTGGATTGTTCCGGCTGATAAAAATGATTTTTATGCCGATCCGTTTGGCGGAGTTGATGCTGAAGGAAACGAACTTATTCTCTGCGAACATTTCAATTACAAAACCGGAAAGGGCGTAATTGCAAGAATCAGCAGAAACGGTAATGCCGAAGAATGGCTGGAGCGCGAACACCATCTCTCCTACCCGTTTATGTTTCGTGTAGGCGAAGAACAAATGCTCTTGCCCGAATCGCACGAGAACTACAATGTATCGCTGCGCTATGCCAATAATCCGGGCAAAACCGTAATGCACTTGCTGCACGGCGTTCCGGCTGTTGACAGTTCGGTGGTTGAATACAATGGAAAGTTCTGGATGTTTTGCACGCGTGAAGACGATGGAGCAAATATGAGTCTGCATATCTACTGTGCCGAAAACAGCGACAGTACATTTGAGCCGCATGCAGCCAATCCGGTTAAAACAGATGTGCGATCATCGCGCCCGGGCGGAACACCTTTTGTTCACAACGGCAAACTCTACCGCCCTGCACAGGATTGTTCTACCGACTACGGAGCAGCAATTGTAATTCATGAAGTAACATTGCTTACACCAACTGAATTCAGCGAACGCGAAGTGCGGCGAATTTCCCCGCAGCAAAGCTGGGCTTGTAACAAAGGATTGCACACGCTTTCGGTATTAAACGAAAACGAAACGCTGATTGATGCTAAAAAGTATGTATTTAATACAGCACAATTCAGACGTGTTCTTCGCCGAAAAACTACACGATTTTTTTCGCGATGATTCGTAATATTCTCGTCACTTTCTCAGCCCGTATTGCGGTTGCAGCAGCCAACTTTATTGTGCTGCTGTGTACAACGCATGAATTGGGTTCGGATGTGCGCGGGAAGATAAGTATGATACAATTGGGTGTTCAGCTTATACACCTCATCAGCGATATGGCCGGCGGGCCTTCCATGGTTTACCTTGTTCCGCGTTCTCCGTTGCGCAAGTTAGTAATCAGCGCAACGGTTTGGGCAGTGTTCAGTGCTGCGGTTGTTGGCAGTGTACTGCTCTACTTCAATCAAATTCCGCAGCAATACGGTGCTGATATTTTAGGAATCGGTTTATTGGTTTCGCTCAGTGCAGTATTTCAAAATATTTTGCTGGGGCAGGAACGTATTCGTGCCTACAATTTACTGTTGCTTACGCAGGGTGCTCTGCTTATCGGTGGCGTGGTTTTCAGCTTATATGCAGCCGGTGTTCACAGCGAAAAAGTATTTGTTTACGGAAGTTATCTGAGCTGGGGCGTTGTAGCTGCAGCTGCTGCATTTCTGGTATTCCGGCATAAACACGAAGTAAAGCAGCACGAAAGCAGGCCAATGTTGTATGTGCTTTTTGCAAATGGATTTTTTACACAAGCCGCAACATTAACGCATCAGCTTTCGATACGCGAAAACTACTTCAGGCTCGAAAAACTGAGCAGCGAAAACGATTCGGCTGTTGGCCTGTATTCTACAGCACTTTCGCTCGGCGAAGCAATTTTGCTCTTCAGTGCCAGCATTGCATCAATTCTGCTTGCGCGCACAGCCAACACAGTTGATTCGCCCGAAATGCGGCTCAATACAATACGCCTGAGTAAACTCAGCATTTTCATTACTGTGCCTGCACTGATCGTTTTTGCCATGCTTCCGGCTGGGTTTTATACCTGGTTGCTCGGCAAAGATTTTACACCTGTGCGCGATGCGTTTATTGCATTGCTGCCCGGCATTGCTTTAGTGAGCTTCGGCACTGTGTATGCACACTACTTTTCGGGCACAGGCCGGCACTACTGGAATTTTGTGTGCGGCGGCATTGGTTTGATTGCCGCACTACTCACCGCCGGCCCGCTGATTGATGCTTTTGAGGTACGGGGCGCGGGCTGGTCGGCTTCGGTGGCTTATGGTGCGCTTTCGCTGCTGGTGTTTTTTATTTTCATGTTCAGCGGCAAGCAGCGCGGCGAGTGGAAAGCGTTGTTGCCGGGGAAAGAAGATATTGTTTTGGTAAAAAACATTATCACTAAGTTTTCAAAGAAATAAAATAGTGCGTCTTTTTATTTGTAAGTAATTCAGCAAGTATTTAACATATTTTAAATCACTACTGTCCGAGATAAATTTTAAAGAAGAGTCCTTTCTCTATAAGAGATTGGACTCTTTTTTTTAGTAGTTTGAGTTTGCAACAACATAACAACTAAGAGTAAAAGTATTCAATTTTTAGGTCAAATTTTTTTATGAAAGATAATTTCTTTAATAGATAGTTTTCATGTA
>JBKDHA010000248.1:0-12954 GCA_046335555.1 Bacteroidota bacterium | reverse complement strand
GTCATTTTCAGACTGCAATTGAAGAAATTGATAAATCAATAGCAAGAATGCAGAAAGTTAAAGAAGCTTTGACATCTAGTGAGAACCAACTTCGTTTAGCTAATCAAAAAGCAGATGATTTGACGATAAAAAAATTGACACACGGTAACCCAACAATGAAAGCAAAATTTGATGAACTGTAATGATCAATGAGAATAGATTGAAAAACGAGTTCAAAAAAGCTTTATCTCTAGGTAGTTGGGACTTGCAAATTTGGAATTTGCGCATCAAAGTGTTTGCAGATCCCCCCCCTCAATACCCAAACCAACAAACCACCGGATAATGATCCGACATCTCCACCGTCCGCATCGTCTTAAACCCAAACGAACGCAACTCACCGCTATGCAGCACATAATCAATCCGAGGAAACGGTGTGCGGTTCTCATACGTCTTGCCAAAACCGGAGCCTGAAACCATAAATGCATCCTGCAAATTATGGCTGATGGTTTCATACACATACGAAACCGGCGTATCGTTAAAATCGCCGCAAACTATTACGGGGTGCGGACAAGCGGCAATGTGCTCGGCGATGGCATCGGCCTGGCCGGCGCGTTTGGTGTAGGCGCGTTTGAAACGGCGCAGGATGTTTGCTGAGGCTGTAACTTCATCGCCGCCATCTTCGCCGGTTTTTACTTTGTCTATAAACTCATAATCATCGTAGCCGAAGTGGATGGATTGCAGGTGCATGTTGTACACGCGCACGGTATCGTTGCGAATCAGCAGATCGGTGTAGATGCAGATATTGTTGCTGCGGTTATTAAATACAATGCGGCCCTGATTGAGCACCGGAAAACGGCTGAATGTAGCCACGCCCCAGTGATCGTCTTTGCGGCGCGTGTAGGTGTACTCGACATGCACGTAAGGCATTTTCAGCATTTTCTTTACCGAGTCGAGGTTGCGGAAATTGCCGTTGTCTTCGTTAAAAAACTCCTGCAGGCAAAGCACATCGGGCTGTTCGTTGTAGAGCAGTTGCAGCATGTTGTTTCGCGTCTGCTTGTTTTTCGACCAGTTGTAGAGGTCGAAAAGCTTGGTGTTCCAGCTCATGAACTTGTAACTGCTACGCGGCGATTCAACGGTTTCGCGGCGCAGTTGTACTTCGCGTCCGTTAAACGGCCAGCCGATGAGCAGCACGGCTGCGGTGTACAAAAATTGCCGGCGGCGCAGCAGCAGCCAGAATAGCAGAAACACAATGTTGGCGGCCACAAGAGCAGGGTGGATGAGTCCGAAAAACGCAAGCGGCCAGAATACCGCCGGACTCACATACGGCGCAAGGTAAGAGGCCAGCAACATCACCACGGCAACCCAGTTCAGCCCGAGCACAATGCGCAGCGTCCAGCCCAACCGAGGTTTTGCGGGCAGGGGCTGAGTTTCGGCAACAGAGGTTTCTGGATTTTCCAAACTGAACTCAGGTTTTGTCGTGGTTTTTCTGCAAAAACTCACGTTCATCGCGACTCAGACTATCGTAGCCGGAGCGCGAAATTTTATCCAGAATCTCGTCGATGCGGCGGCGGATGGTGGCTTTGTTTTGGTTGTAGAGTTCGTCGTTTGCGGTTACTGCACGCGAGTGCTGTACATGCTCAACACGCAGTTTGCTGCGACTGCGGCGTTCGCGGCGGGGTGCAAATAAATTCATAAACCATTCGAGCGGACGTTTGCCGGTGCGGAGTTGAGTGCCGTAAATAAATCCAAACAACGCACCTCCGATATGCGAAACCTTGCCGCCAGTGTTGGCAGAAAGTTCAATCAGCGAACTTAGCAAAAACGAAATCAATGCAAACCATTTCAGCTTGACCGGAATGCCAAACGGATAAACCATTGAATCGGGAGTGTAGGCTGCAATGGCAATAACTACGGCAGTTACAGCGGCAGAAGCTCCAAGCAGCACAAATTTATCGCCGCCCTGCATGAACAGCGAAATAAGTATAAACAAAACACCGCCAATGATTCCGCCAAGCAGATAAGTACCTGCAAGCCGCGCACCGCCTAAGTGATCGCTGAACATACGACCCAGATACCAGAACAGCAGCATATTTCCAAGAATATGCAACAGTCCGTAATGGGTAAATGAGTAGGTGATAAATGTCCAGAAAAACAGACCTGCTTTTGCCGGCGAACCCGAAAGCGTGATGAGCCGCGTAAAGCCATCGGCCAGATCCCCGCGTCCGTTCATCGACAAAAGATTAACAGTAATGTTGGCGATCAGAAATACCGCCACATTAATGAGTAAAATACGGTTCACCGTACTATATACTCCATTCAAACCACGTTTTACATCACCGATAATACTCATGGGCAATTCTTCAATAAAAATTACGCTTGTCTCGTTGATATATTTTCAACATTATAAATCCAAAAATCAGGCCACCTACGTGAGCAATATGCGCCACCCGATCTTGCGGAAGATCGCGGATAATCATAAACAACTCATACGTGCCGTAAAGCAAAGCCATCACGCCTAAACGCATTGGAATAATTCCGTAAATCATAAACTGTGTGTTTGGAAACAGCATGGCTGCACCCATTAATAAACCAAACACCGCGCCGGATGCGCCAACGCAGGGCGAAAAATTGGTAAACGCTTCGTATATGTCGCCATGCTGAATATCGCGGTAATAGCTGAACACGGCCCAGGCAATGTAAATGAGTGATGCGCCGATACCAGAAACAAAGTAATAGATCAGAAACCGTTTGGTGCCAAAAACCTGTTCCAGCATTCGCCCGAAGAAAAACAGGCCAATCATGTTAAACAAGAGGTGCATCAGATCGGCATGAACAAACATACTCGTTATCGGCTGCCAGATTCTGAAATTATCTCGCATCGGATCAAACGGATTCCAGAGCGGAAGATAAGTGTCAAGCACTTCCGAATAGGGATTATTGCGCATACGCTCCAATAAGCCCATCGCCACAAAAACGAGTACATTAATAATAATCAAGTTGATGACGGCTTTTCCCGAGCGGGTGTTATGTTGGTTGTAGAAGTACATCAGCGTTTGAATCGTTTATCAAGTTCATCTAATCCAAATGTAATAACTGCGGGCTTTCCGTCGGGTGCATGTGCGGGCATACTGGTGGCAAAAAGCTCGTCGGTCAGTGCCTGCATTTCTGCAATGCTCAGCACGCGGCCCGATTTAATTGCGGTTTGTCGCGCCAGCGCCCGTGCCAATTGTTCGTGTGTAGTGAGTTGCACATCCTGTTCGCTTTGCTGATAATCGGCCAGCAAACCGGTGATGAGGTGTTGTGCATCAATTTCCTCTGTACCGGCCGGAATGCCGTGAATGACAAAGCTCCGCGGCCCGAACGGGCGAATATCAAAACCAAGTGCATTAACTGCATCGAGCAGCTGAGTAAGCAAAGCCGCATCGCGGGGCGTGAGCTCAACAGTTTCAGGAAACAATATTTGCTGGCACGAAGCCGCCTGCTGTTCGAGTGCGCGCATATATCGCTCAAACAGCACCCGCTCATGCGCACGCTGCTGATCGATAACAATAACACCCGATTTGATAGTGCTCAGAATGTAGCGTTCGTGAATTTGCCAGACCTGTGCGCCTTTTACTTTTTCCTCCGGCTCATCGTCGAAAGCGCTGTGCTGGCGAACATTTATTTCTGTGTATTCCTGCACCTGCGGCAGTTCTGTTGCTGCAGTCGGAGTTACATGCAGGGCATAAAGTTCCTGCCAGTTATCGAGATTCTTTTTATCGCGCGATGAAAGTGCGGAGCCGGAATATCCGTTTTTGCCCGAAGCTGTTTCGCCGGCAAACGGATTGTAATCGGGGTTAACATGTATGCCGGGAGCAGAAACGGGAGCTTCGTTTTTATACGGAATTTCGATGCTCTGCTCAACTTCAAAATCTATAGTTGGCGTAATGCTGTATTGTCCGAGTGCCCGTTTCACTGCCGAGCGCAGCAGTGCATATACCGAGCGTTCGTCTTCAAATTTCACCTCTGTTTTTGTGGGGTGAATGTTTACGTCGATGGTTTTCGGATCAACATCCAGGAAAAGAAAATAGCCGGGATGTGAATCAGTCGGAAGAAGCTGCTCGAAAGCACCCTGCACGGCGTGGTGCAGATAGCCGTTTTTGATAAAGCGGCGGTTGAGAAAAAAGTATTGTTCGCCGCGCGATTTTTTGGCGAATTCCGGTTTCACAATAAAACCGGTTATGCGCACGATGTCGGTATTCTCATCAACCGGCACAAGGCGCTGATTGTAGGGATTGCCGCAAAGTCCGGTAATGCGCTGACGGAGATTACCGGCGGTGAGGTGAAAAATTTCGGCACCGTTGTGGTGCATTACAAAAGCAATATCGGGATGCGCCAGAGCTACGCGCTCAAATTCATCGAGAATGTGGCGGAACTCGGCAGCATCTGATTTCAGGAAGTTGCGCCGCGCCGGAACGTTGAAGTAGAGATTTTTAATGCTGAACGAAGCACCTTCGGGGCAGTTTACAGGCTCCTGACTGAGCACACGGCTGCCTTCGGTTTTGATGCAGGTGCCCAGTTCATCGGCCGGGCGGCGGGTGCGGAGTTCAACATGCGCTACGGCAGCAATAGAAGCCAGCGCCTCGCCTCTGAAGCCCATGGTATTGAGGCGAAAAAGATCATCGGCCGAAGCAATTTTGGAAGTAGCATGCCGCTCAAAGCAAAGCCGGGCATCGGTTTCCGACATGCCTTTGCCGTTATCGATCACCTGAATGAGCGTGCGGCCGGCATCCTGAACAATAAGCTGAATACGAGTGGCTCCGGCATCAACAGCATTCTCCAGCAGCTCCTTTACCGCCGAAGCAGGACGCTGAATAACTTCACCTGCAGCAATTTGGTTGGCAACAGAATCAGGAAGCAGGCGAATGATATCGGACATAGAGCCGGAAATGCTGTTTTGATGAATACTGCAAATTTACGGAGTAAATCGGGGATTGCAGCCGACGATTTTGTAAATATCAACAGACGCTCAGCAGTACTGAGAAATTTGTATTTATGCTTTTGTATGGCTAAGCTTTTTGCAGGGAAGTATCGTTGGGATACCCTTCGGTTAAAAAACTGGAGTTATTCGGGAGTTGGAATGTATTACCTGACACTGAATACAGCCGACCGCATTCATTATTTCGGAGAAATAATGAATGGTGAAATGAACCTTTCTGAAATCGGAAAAATTGCTCAACAGGAATGGCTGCGCTCTGCAGATATTCGACCCGATATGAATTTGTTTCTTGGTGAATTTGTTGTGATGCCTGATCATATACATGCCATTATCGGAATCAATGAAAATGAACACAATATCATTCAGCGGGGACAGAATGAGCTGTATCGAAATAAATTTGCTCCGCAGAGTAAGAATTTAGCATCGGTCATTCGCGGCTATAAATCGGCTGTTACCACTTATGCGAAGAAGAATAATTTGCCGTTTAAATGGTTGCCGAGATATTATGAAAGTATTGTTGATACAAAAGAAAGCTATGACAGGATTTCGCGGTATATCAGAGATAACCCGAAAAACTGGAAATAATAAAAGCTTTTTTTAAACATTGTTGTCTAGTCAGTCATGTCAGTCATATCAGTCATATCAGTCATGTCAGGACGCGATGCATCGCGTCCCGACAAGCTTTTTTTCTTCAATTCCCCGACAAGCTTTTTTTCTTCAATTCCCCGACAAGTTTTTTGTTTTCAATGCCCCGACAAGCTTTTTCTCTTCAATGCCCCGACAAGTTTTTTGTTTTCAATGTTCCGTAAATTGTTCAACAGCCCTGCTGTTGAAAACTCAACAGCAAGACTGTTGAGCCCCCGGCCGATCACGGTACATTTATTGTCTGAAAGACTACAGTTATTCATTTGCAGTGAAAAACAGCATGAATACTGATTAATTTCAACCTGCTGAACTTTTGCTTATGAGATTTCTTCGATATTCTGTTTTTATACTTCCGCTGTTACTGCTGGCTCCGGCGGCTCCTGATTCTAATGCTTTTTCTGCCGGTGCTCAAGTAAATGCTGCCTTGCCGCGTGCTGGAACAGAGCCGAAAGCCCCGCCGTTTCTGGAACTCAGCGATACACGCTGGACGGATTCGGTGATGAAGACACTTACGCCCGATCAGCGCATTGCACAATTATTTATGGTGGCGGCTTGGTCGAATAAGAATGCAACGCATGTAAAGGAAATCAATACGCTTGTAACGAAATACCGCATCGGCGGACTCATTTTTATGCAGGGCGGGCCGGTGCGGCAGGCACAGCTGACCAACAAGTATCAGGCGCTTTCGAAAGTGCCGCTCATGATTGCTATGGATGCTGAATGGGGACTTTCGATGCGTATCGACAGCACGGTAGTTTTTCCGCGGCAGATGACGCTGGGCGCTGTGCAAAACGATTCGCTGATCTACTACATGGGGCGCGATATGGCCCGGCAGTGCAAGCGGCTTGGTGTGCAAATCAGTTTTTCGCCGGATGCTGATGTGAATAACAATGCAGCAAATCCGGTCATCGGTACACGTTCGTTTGGTGAAGACAAATATGCTGTAACCCGCAAAGCCATTATGTATATGCAGGGTTTGCAGCAAGGCAATGTGCTGGCCTGCGGAAAGCATTTTCCCGGTCACGGCGATACCGACAGCGATTCGCACAAAACATTACCGGTGATTAACCACAGCAAAGAACGTCTCGACTCGCTCGAACTTTACCCGTTCAAAGGCCTTATCAACAGCGGTATCGGCAGCATGATGGTTGCGCACCTTTCGGTTCCGGCTTATGATACAGCGGCTAATACACCGACAACACTTTCAAAAGCTGTGGTTACTGATTTGCTGCGTACTCAGCTTGGCTTCCGCGGACTCGTGTTTACCGATGCGCTGAACATGAAAGGTGTAAGCAGCTTCTACGCACCGGGAGTGGTTGATGTAAAAGCATTAATTGCCGGAAACGATGTGCTGCTGTTCTCAGGCGATGTGCCCAAAGCGCTTGCTGCAATTAAAGCAGCCATTGCACGAAAAGAAATTTCGCAGGCTGATATTGATGAGCGCTGCCGCCGCATTCTGCTTACCAAGCAGTGGCTCGGTCTCACCAAAAAGCAAACGGTGAAGCTTAAAAATTTAGTCAGTGATCTTAATACACCTGCGTCATCGTGGCTCAATCATCAGCTTGCAGAATCGGCAGTAACACTGCTGCGCAACGAAAATCAATTGCTGCCGATTCAGCGAATTGATACATTCAGCATCGCCTCGGTAACGCTGGGCAGCAGCAAGCCCGGGCTCTTTCATGATCGTTTGGCTGTGTACGCAGCTGTTACTCCGTTTGCGCTTGAGAACGATTGCAAACCTGCAGAGTATGATACTGTGCTCAAAAAACTGAAACCACATAACCTTGTAATTCTTGCATTGAGCGGACTCAGTCAGCGTACCGCCAATAATTTTAACATTCACGCATACACACAGCGGCTCGCAGATACTTTGCTGAAAATGGGCAAAACGGTTGTTGCAGATGTATTCGGTTCTGCTTATGCTGCCGATCAGCTCCCGGCATTGCTGCGTTGCCATGCGGTAATTATGTCGTATGAAAGTTTGCCTGCTTTACAGGATGTTTCGGCACAACTCATTTTTGGCGGTGTTTCATCACAAGGCAAACTTCCGGTTTCGTTGTATGGCTGGAAAGCAGGTACAGGCTTAACTACTCCGGCTGCAACACGTTTCCGCTACGTACCAATGGAAGCAGTTGGTTTCAGCCGCGAAGCAATGAAACGCATCGATTCAATTATGGCTGCAGCTATTGAAGCCAAAGCATTTCCGGGCGGACAACTCTTTGCAGCCAAAAACGGAAATGTGTTTTTGATGAAATCGTACGGACATTTCACCTATGCCAAAAAGCATGCAGTGAATAATATGGATTTGTATGATTTGGCTTCTGTTACAAAAATTCTGGCTACAACTCCTGCAGTAATGCGAAAAGTTGAAAAGAAGCAGATCGATCTTGATTCCACGTTAAGCAAATATCTGCCAGAAACCGAGAATACAAACAAACGAAATATAAGAATAAGAAGCATGATGGCACATCAGTCTGGACTGGAAGCATGGATTCCTTTCTGGAATAAGACTGTGGACAAAAATGGAGTTCGTAAAAAGTCAATTTACCGAACTGTTTATTCTGATTCTTTTCCGATTTATGTTGCTCCCGGAATTTTCATGAAATACGATTATCTGGATTCGATGTATTACCAGATGTTGGGTTCGGGAATGAGTGCCGGAATTGGTTATAAGTACAGCGATCTCTGCTTTTTCTTTCTTAAACGTATTATCGAAAAGCAGGAACAAATGCTGCTTACCGATTATGTGAATGCTAATTTTTATCACCCGCTCGGCTTGCCTACAATAGGTTATCAGCCCGGTTTACGTTTCCCCGCTTCGCGCTGTGCACCCACGGAAAATGATTTGAAATTCCGAGGCCAGCTTATTCAGGGCGATGTACATGACCCGGCCGCAGCTATGCAGGGCGGTATCGGCGGACATGCGGGCGTATTCAGCAATGCCAATGATGCGGGAGTAATGATGCAAATTTATCTGAATGGCGGCAACTATGGCGGCATGCACTTTTTTGACTCTTCAACTGTAAACGAGTTTACCCGCTATCAATACACAGGCAGCCGCCGCGGTCTTGGTTTCGATAAGCCCGATCCCGAAACATTCATCCCCGCCTGCGAAGGCATATCGCTCAAAAGCTACGGCCATCAAGGCTTTACAGGCACACAAGTCTGGGCTGATCCCGAAACTGGTATTGTGTTTGTATTCCTCAGCAACAGGGTTTATCCGGATGCTGAGGACAACAAGCTTGCCCGAATGGGTGTAAGAGGGAAGGTGTTGAAGGAAGTATTGAATGGGTTTGAAAAGAAATGATGAATGTTGAATGATGAATGATGAATGATGAATGATGAATGATGAATTAACTGAAACACCAATCATAAAAACTAACGGCTGACCGCAGGTCAGCCGTTAGTTTTTATAGACATTCATCATTCAACACTCATCATTCAACATTTAAAAAAGGTTCACTTCAAGAAGAGATCTTTAACAGAAGCCGGCTGCTCTGTTTCCCGCCATTTAAAATCTTTGAGCAGTGCCTGACGCGGAGGCAGATCTAGCGGTGGATAGAGTGAGGCATCGGGTTTTTCATAGAAGCTGATGCCGGTAACTTTGCTGTCTTTTACTTCAATGCGTAAACGGCTGCAGTCGGCGCGATTTACACCAATGAGCAGACCCTGATCGCGGGCATAGTAGAGCGTTTGGCCGTTGCCTTTTACATCAATTCTTACCAATTGATTATTGGCAAAGTAGCCGGTCATGTGTTTTCCGCGGATTTGATTGAAACGTGTGCTGTCATCGCGCGAGGCGATAAAGGCGAGGTTATCCAGCTCAAGTCGTTTTACTTCGCCTTTGTGTGTGATGATGGAAACACGCTCTGCCGTGAGCTGATTGCCGCCCGACCAAAGCACCGGATCACCGAAAAGCCGCATTGTACTGTCGGCCGAAGTCCAGGCCAGCGAATCGCAGCGACCCTGCAAATCGGTTTTGTAAAAACGAACGCCGCGGTAAGCCCGCACAAGCCGCTGCACTTCGGCGCTGCTGTCTTTGGGTTCTCCAACAGTCATCGTTTTCAGCGTATCGGCATGCAGAAAGAGCGAGTCTTTATCAAACATCTGAATAAACAAAGCATCGCGTGTAACTACTGATGTTTTTGTTCGCTCGTTGTGCGTGGCAAGTCCGCCGGTAATGACAATGTTTTGTGTGGTATCGGTAATCTTCACATTTCCGAAAGCCTTGCCGAGTCCGTTTTTACGATCATACCACAAACTATCGCCGCGGAGTTCCTGAGCTTCAGTTATGATGTAAGCATTGCGCTGAAACTGGCAGACATCTTTTTTAGTATCGTAAAAACCGTTTTCGCAATAAATAAAATCGGTACTGCCTTTTGATTTGATTGTTGTGGGACCGAGGAAATACGCCACTTTGGTATCGGGCTGATAGCGGAGTGTATCGCAATTCATCACGTAGCGCGGATTGTTGAGCACTACATTTTTTTTGAAGGTCAGCGTTTTGGTTTCGGTAGAGTAGGTGCCGATCTGGCTGTTGAGTGTATTCTCGCGGTTCACAATTTTTGCGCCGCTTACATAGCGGGCAATTTTTGCACTCATATCGTAAGCTGCCGAATCGGTGGTAAGAATCATATCACGATCGGTGAGGCGAACGTTGCGTTTCATATTCGCAATGCGTGTGTTTCCGTCGTACTTCAAAAAATCGCCGTAGATATGAACAGAGTCGCCTTGCTGAATGTGAACGTGTCCGAATGCTTCGAGTGTATTACCTGCAGTGCGCAGGTGTGCGCTGTCGCAAAACATTAATGTTCCCTGATGTTCAAACTGTACATTGCCGATCAGGCGCTGATAACCAAGACGCTGATCGCCGATGAGGCTTTCGGCATTGCGCACGGCAATTTGTTTGCTGTTGGTGGTCACAACAGGTTGCGCATTGAGGAATAATCCGCACAGCAGAAAAGCAAAAAGCAGCAGCGTTTTCATGCCGCTGCTTTCTGCAATAAAAATGCCGTAACGTTTTATGCGCTGCAACTTTAGCATTTATTGGCTGCTCAGGCCCAAACGGCGCTGCGCAGAAGTGTTTGAACGCGGTCGGGACCAACAGAAACTACATTTACCGGAACGCCAGTTTCACGCTCAATAAAACCGATGTATTCAATCAGTTCGTGCGGCATGTCTTCGGGTTGGGTAAGACCGGTTAAGTCGCAATTCCAGCCTTTCAGATCGGTATAAACGGGTTCAATAGTTACGCCGTTAATATCGTAAGGCAAACGGTCGGTGAGTTGTCCGTTTATGCGGTAATGTGTGCAAACGCGGATGGTATCGAAAATGCTGAGTACATCGGCTTTCATCATCATCAGTTCGGTAACACCGTTGATGGTGATGGCGTAGCGCAGTGCAGGCAAATCGAGCCAGCCGCAGCGGCGCGGGCGACCGGTGGTAGAGCCAAATTCGCGGCCTTCCTGACGCATGCGTTCGCCGGTTTCTTCGAGCAATTCAGTAGGGAACGGGCCAGAGCCAACGCGTGTGCAGTAGGCTTTGAAAATGCCGATCACATTGCCAATGCGCGAAGGTGCGATGCCGAGACCTGTGCAGGCTCCGGCGGCCATTGTGTTTGATGATGTAACAAACGGATATGTGCCGAAATCAATGTCGAGCATTGAGCCCTGCGCACCTTCTGCGAGAACAGTTTTTCCGTTGCGCAGCATATCGTTTACAAAATGCTCGCTGTCAATGCGTGTAAGTTCACGCAGGGTTTCGATGCCTTCAAACCACGGAGCTTCAAGTTCAGTCGGATCTGTATCAGCATCCATAAAGCGAAGCAGTTCGCGGTGTTTGGCTACGAGTTTATTGTATTTCTCACGGAAATCAGGAAGCTCGATATCACCAACGCGAATACCGTTGCGACCTGTTTTGTCCATGTATGTAGGACCGATTCCTTTGAGTGTGGAGCCGATTTTTTCTTTGCCTTTTTCAGCTTCTGAGGCTTTATCGAGAAGGCTGTGTGTGGGCAGAATAAGATGAGCTCGGCGCGAAACGAGCAGACGTTTTTTTACATCAACACCGAGTTTGCGTAGCGCGTCGATTTCGCGTTTCAGAATAACGGGATCAATCACCACACCATTACCGATCACATTAACGGTAGTGTCGTGAAAAATACCCGAGGGTATGGTATGAAGAACGTGCTTGATGCCGTTGAACTCAAGTGTGTGACCTGCATTGGGGCCGCCCTGAAAACGGGCAATCACATCATACTTTGGTGTGAGAACGTCAACAATTTTACCTTTTCCTTCATCGCCCCATTGGAGGCCCAGGAGAATATCAGCTTTCATAGAAAAGGAGTGAAATATCTTTCAGAGATATGGTTGAGGTGAGTTTACTTGTCGAGGTGCATTTCAGCTTCTTCCACAGTTTCAAAAACATGGAAAACGGCATTAAGGCGGGTGAGCAGCAAGAGTTCGCGTACTTTGCTGGGCACACAGGCAATTACTACTTCGCCGCCGGCACGGCGGGCATGGGTAAGGGCCTGAATGAGTACATTGAGTCCGGTGCTGTTCATCAGCTTGAGCCGGGTGCAATCAAAAATAAAATTGGCATGGCCATTTTCGGCAAGCTGGTCCACATCAGTAAGCAGAAGCTCTGAGGAATCTTTGCTGAGCAAATTTCCTTCGAGACTGATTACCGCAATTGGCTCGGTTTTGCTAATTGAAAAGGTGAAATTCATGCCGAGGGTTTTCCTTTAGTTTCATGATGCGGACAAGTTCCGGTAGTGGCCAGTTTGTTGCAGCGGCCAAAAAAGTTGAGCGAGTGTTTCTCGATTTCAAATTCGAGAATATCGCCGGTTGTTTTTTTGATTTGCTGAATACGCGGATCGCAAAACTCAAGCACGCGGCTGCAATCCTGACAAATCAAATGATCGTGCTGTTTGTAGGCATAAGCACGTTCAAACTGAGCCTGATTGCGGCCAAACTGATGCCGTGTCACAAGTCCGCATTCCAGCAAAAGTTCAATGGTATTGTAGAGTGTGGCACGACTAACCCGGTATTTCTGGTTCTTCATGTGAATGTACAGCGATTCGATGTCGAAGTGACCACCCCTCACATAAATTTCATCCAGAATCGCAAAGCGTTCAGGGGTTTTGCGGTGTCCGTGCTTCCCCAAGTGCGCCGCGAATATATTTTTCACAGTTTCCCGGGTCTCTGTATCTGTCATGTTGTGTATGCGTACTGTAGCGGGGTAAAGATACTATTTTTTGTTGGGAGGCTGATAATCTTTCTGTGTTCAGAATCTGCTTGTATTTCAGGCTTTTCGCCTTTTCTGAGCAGGGTGTGTATGGGCGTGGATTATAC
>JBKDHA010000247.1:0-8151 GCA_046335555.1 Bacteroidota bacterium | reverse complement strand
GAGAAAGGTGGTTTTTTTTGCACAACTAAAAACACACACTTTCTCTTTTTTTATGCCATTGTATGAACAAAAATTATCCCCAGAGCACTGTTAATTAAATTGGCTTCGATTAACTGTGGAAAAACTACCGGAGTATTGTTTATACCGGTTTTTCAATAAATACGATCACCGCCGTTATTTTAGGGATAGTTGGAATAGCATGGTTATCCAGTAAAAAAGCGTCCTATGATGAGAACGAAATCAGAATTAATAATTTGTTTGGAGCTACTATAGAGACATACAATTTAAAAGAGAAACAATTAACTCGTGAGGGTGATGCCCTTTATATTGATGGTAAAAAAATTAATTTAACAAGCTTGAATGTACATTCAGGCGATCTGAAAGCGATGCTTGATTTTTATTTTCCTCAGTAAATTACATTCAGCTTCAACAGTTTTGTTGAAGCTGACAAGCATCTACAACCTGTTTTTCAGCACAGTTCACCGAAAATCATGTATTTACACCCATTTTAATTTCGTGGTAACCGATCAACCGTTGAAACTCTTATCTTGTAGTCTCAACACCCAAAAAATGATCAGGAAACTACTTGCAGCCGGCTTCGTGCTGGCCTCTGTTCAACTTGCTGCGCAAACTTTTTACGAGCTTCCATTGGTATCGGGCACAATCGTTTACCAAAACAAGTCGAACCCTTGGGAAGGCGCTGCTCCCGAACCTTCAGAAATTGTAAACGGGCGCTATTTCCGGCACATCCGTTTTGCCAACTATCCGGGCCCCGAAGAGCGCGCCAAGCTTTCTGCTGCAGGCATTCATGTGCTCGAATACGTAGCTTCTAAAACGTATGTGGCTTCAATTGATGCCGCAGTAACTTCTGTTCCGGGCTTCGGTATTGAAGGCGTTTATAAAATTACCGGCCGCGCCAAACAGCTTTTTGAATTGCGCATTGCATTGGCATCACAGGAATTTCCGGTGTTTGCAATGGATGCAAACGGACATGCAGGTATAACATTTACCTATTACGCTGATGTGCAACTGCAGGAAGTGCTGAACCGCCTTGCAGCTGCCAATTTCCGCGTGGCGTATGCTAATCCGAACAGCCGCCGCGTTACTGCCTACATGCCTGTTTCGGCCATCGAAAGTTTTTGCAACGAACCTTACGTTGCGGCTGCCGAACTTAAAGACAACATTCCGCAACCCGATAACAACGTAGGCCGCACCAACCACCGCAACAATATGGTGGCGCAGGATTTTGCTTCTGGTTTGCATTACACCGGCGCAGGCGTTAACGTAATGCTGCAAGACGACGGCATCATCGGGCCGCACGTAGATTACACCGGACGTTTGGTGCAGCAATACATCACCTTCAACGGCGGCGATCACGGCGATCATTGTGCCGGCATTATTATGGGCGGCGGCAACAAAGATCCGCTAACCCGCGGTATGGGCTGGGGGGCCAATTTGTATGTGTATGAAGCCGCACCGTATCAGGGTTTCGACAGTATCTATAATCACTACGTTTCAAACGGTATTGTCATCACATCAACCAGCTACAGCGATGGCTGCAATGCCGGTTACACTACTTTCGCGCAAACACTCGATCAGCAGATTTATGATATGCCTTCGCTGATTCACGTATTTTCAGGCGGCAATCAGGGCACGGCCGATTGCGGTTATGGTGCTGGTTCTGGCTGGGGAAATATTACCGGCGGACACAAACATTCTAAAAACTCAATTGCAGTTGCTAACCTCACTTATCTTGATGTTGCTGCCAACTCATCGAGCCGAGGCCCTGTACACGACGGGCGTATGAAGCCTGAAGTAAGTGCCGTTGGAACAAACGTATATTCTACCATTGATACCGACGACTATGGCTTCAAAACAGGAACATCTATGTCGTGCCCGGCTGTGTCAGGTACATTCTCGCAGCTTTACGAAGCATACAAAGATTTAAACGGAAACGTTAATCCGCCTTCGGCACTCATGAAAGGTATTATCATGAACACTGCCGATGATTTGGGCAATGCCGGTCCTGATTTTATTTATGGTTACGGTCGTATCAATGCCCGCAAAGCAGTTAAAGCAATTCAGCAGCAATACTACACTAACGGAAGCATCGGCAACGGTGGTTCAAACACGCACAACATCTCAGTGCCCGCATCAACCGGTCGTGTTAAAGTAATGATCTATTGGCACGATGTTCCTGCAGCAGCAAATGCTTCGGTGGCGTTGGTGAATGATCTTGACATGACCATGACCGATCCGTCGAACACCACCTGGCAGCCCTGGGTGCTCAATTTCACACCGCCGGCATCCAACCTGAGTGCAGTAGCCACACGCGGCACCGATATCCGCAACAACCACGAACAGATTACACTCGAAAGTCCGGCAGCGGGTAACTACACTGTTACCGTAAACGGCACAGCAGTACCATCAGGTCCGCAGTCGTATTATCTCGTTTGGTATTTCGAGCCGGCCGATGAATTGATGCTAACTTATCCGAACGGCGGCGAAGGTTTTGTGCCTAACGAAACCGAAACCATCCGCTGGGATGCGCTTGGTAACAACGGCACATTCAGCCTCGATTATACCACCGACAACGGACAAAACTGGATGCCCATTAACACCGGCATCAATGCATCACAACGCTATTTCGATTGGGTTGTGCCCACACACGTAAGCGGCGAGTGCAAAGTGCGTATTACCCGCAACAGCGCCAGCGACGAAAGCGATGCACTGTTCAGCATGCACCGCGTTACTTCAAACATTACAGTAGTTTGGTCGTGCCCTGATTCACTGATGCTGCGTTGGAATCCGGTAGCAGGAGCAACCGGCTATGATGTAATGATGCTTGGTTCAATGTACATGGATTCGGTAACGAGCAGCACAGTTGACAGCGCCGTTGTGCGCAACCTCAACAATGCAAGCAATACATATTGGTTCAGCGTTCGTGCACGCGGTGCACAAAATGCTGTTGGCCGCCGTGCCATTGCCATCGAAAAAACACCCGGCATTGCTTGTCCCGGCGCATTCGATGCAGAACTCACCAACGTTACAGCACCCGAAACAAGTTTCGCATCGTGCATGAACGTGAGCAATCTGCCGGTAAGCATTGTGCTCACCAATCCGGGTTTAACAACGCTTACGAATATTCCGGTAGGTTTCCGCCTGAACAACGGAACACCGGTAAACGAAACCTACACCGGCACACTTGCGCCATCGGCAACAGCTACTTACACATTTACTGCTACGGTTTCTATAACAACTCCGGGTGTAAATACGCTTGATATTTGGGCTGCATATCCGAATGATATCAATACCGTAAATGATACGCAGCAATTGACTATCAACTACGGAACAACACCGGCAGTTACTCCGCCATACAGCGAGGACTTTGAAAGCTTTACACTGTGCAGTTCAGCAAGCGATTGCGAAGCTACAAACTGTCCGCTGGGTAATGGTTTGGTAAACGTAACCAACGGATCCGGCGATGATATTGACTGGCGCGTGTTTCAAGGTGCCACACCATCGGCATCAACCGGTCCTTCATTCGATTTTTTACCGGGTACAGCCGCCGGCAACTATGCTTATCTCGAAGCCTCAAACGGATGCACATTTAAAACAGCCGTGTTGCTCACACCATGTTTTGATTTGAGCACAGCAGTTAATCCCACATTTACAATGGGCTATCACATGCAAGGCGCAAACATGGGCGAACTGCATGTTGATATTTATGCAAACGGCGCCTGGACCAACGATATTTTTGTGCGCACAGGTAACCAGTCGGCAACATGGCAGCAGGCCATTGTTTCACTTGCGGCCTACAATACACAAACTGTAATGTTCCGCGTTCGCGGCATTACCGGTGCCGATTACGACAGTGATATGGCAATCGACGGTATCGCAGTAACCAACTCTGTTGATGTGCAGAACCCGCTTGCTGCAGGTTCGGTAAATGTGTTCCCGAATCCGGGCAACGGAATTTACAATGTGCAGATCAGCGGTGCAGCACAGCAATATACTTTTGAGGTATATGACCTTAGTGGTCGCATGCTGGTTCAACAACAAAATCAGGCAGCATACGGACAGCTCAATACACAAATTGATATGAGTATGTATGCTGCAGGTTCGTATATCCTGCGTATTTCTGACGGCGACAATGCACAATTTGTAAAATTGGAGAAGTCGGAATAATTCGTTACTGAAATTTAGAAGTCAATTTCAAAGTAGTATCCCCTGTTTTTATCTGCTTACATAATGTAACAGATAAAAGCAGGGGATAGTTGTTTTCAATAGGAGGCAATTATAAATCGTGGGCATCTCTAAAAATCTCAAAATTGAGGGTTTTTAAGATCCCCTGGTTTCAATAAACAGGAATGGTGTATAGAAAAGAAAAAGAAAAATTGCAAGATTAATGATTTTAATTTGCGAATAATGCAATTCAATTTGCCGTGATTGGATTAAATGCAAATATTTTTATAGTTATTAACAGTTCTTGTAAGCTTATTATGCTATTTCATTATTTAAGAATACACGATATGATTTATCAGGTTTCTAAATTAATAAGCGAGAATACATTTGGTATGTAGATTATTTAAGACGGACAGAAATGATTTTAAGTAATCATTAAACGTAAGCAAACACATACCAAAATGAAAACCATGAAAACAAGAAACTCACTATTCATTCTCGCGCTCACTTTCAGCAGCGTTCTTTCTGCCACAATAAAAACATCTGTTATTGATGGCAACTGGAGTAATCCTTCCATCTGGGTTCCTGCCGGAGTTCCTTCATCAACCGACGATGTGGTGATTGGATCTAATGTAACGGCCAACTCAATGAACACAATTTCTAATCCATCTTTCACAGTTGATGCCGGCGCTTCTTTTGTTGTAAGTACGGGTACACTTACTTTTTCCAACAACAGTATTTCCAACTCAGGAACTATAGTTGTTCAATCGCTCTGGCTCAATTATAACTTCTCTTTTTTTAACTACGGCCAGATTATCGTAAACGGATCATTCGATTGTGAAGGTCCGATTAATAATACAACAGGAGGTACTATTTGTATAACGGGACAATTAAGTGTAATGGATATACTCACAAATGCAGGAAGCATTAGTATGGATTCATTGTTTAACATCACTACTTTTATCAACAGCGGACGAATGTGTATTTCGAATGTATTTTTTAATGCCGGATCAATATTGGGAAGCGGAGATATTTGTGATGCTACACCAAACGGATTGAATGATGCGCCTCTGGGCATTGTTGATATTTCAATTACTCAATGTCAGGTTGGTCCCTGTTCATCGTGTGTTGCGCCTGCTTCTGTTGATGATGTGAATCAGCGTGCAGCAAGTTTGGTAAATGTATTTCCGAATCCCGGAAATGGTGTTTACACTGTTCAGATCAATGGTGCTACCCAACAATATACTTTTGAGGTATATGACCTTAGTGGTCGCATGCTCATTCAGCAGCAAAACCAAGCAGCTTACGGGCAGCTCAATACACAGATTGATATGAGTATGTATTCTGCGGGTTCGTATATGCTTCGTATTTCTGACGGCGACAATGCACAATATGTAAAATTGGAGAAGTCGGAATAACAATTTCCTGAGATCTAATTATTGGCTAAGGCTAAAGTGAAGGCCATGCATCGTTTAGGTGCATGGCCTTTTTATTTTTGCAGCAGAATAAGCACTGCTCATTCTATAGTTTTTTACTAAACGAATAGGGGTGGTGTAGTTTTCTGTTGTCTTTGTTCAAACTTATAACCATGAAAAAAAATACACGCTTTAGTTTCATTTTGTTTTTGCTTGCTGCAACTGCGATTCATGCACAAACAAGAACATCCATTGCAAACGGCAACTGGAATAACCCTGCAATCTGGAGTCCTGCCGGTGTTCCGCAGTTTACGGATGCTGTCATCATCATCAACAATCAGGTTACGTTTAACCAAAATATCCTGCACGGCAATACAGAATTTCGTATCAATTCCGGCGCTTCTCTTGTAAGCTCAGGGCAGGATACATTAACGCTCGGGTGTGATCTGGCGGTATTAAATGGCTATCTGCAAGCTAATGTAGTAATCAGCAGTACAAACGACAGTACTGTAAATTCGGGAACCATTACTGCCGGTGAATTGGTGCAGTCGGGTACATTCATCAACAAAGCATCAGGTCAAATCTGCTTGTTTGTTGGTTTTTTTACGAGTGATGATCTTGTAAATAACGGAAGTGTACTGACCAATAGCTGGGTAAATTCGGCACAAACAACGGGTTCAGGTAAATATTGTATCGGAGCAAGTTTTGTGAACTCAGGATCAATTAACGGTAACGCCGATATTTGCGATGCAACTCCCGGCAGCTCGAACGATATAAATGTAGGTCAGATTGCATCCTCAATAACCAACTGTGCGGTTGGACCCTGCGCAGCTTGCGGCCCGCCGCCGAATGCTGTTGAAGAACTTGTTTTGCTGAACAACAGCATTACAGCTTCTCCGAATCCGATGAATGACCAAACAGTAATTTCAATAACCGGGGTTATAGAACCGGGAACACTGCTTGAACTTTATTCAGTGCAAGGAAAACTGCTGCGTTCGGTGAATGTATCAGCAAATACTGTAACCGTTGAACGCGACGGTTTAGACGCTGGAGTATATCTGTATCGTCTGGTATCAAGCGGAATTTCTTCTTCTGCCGGGAAATTGATTGTTCAATAGCAAATCAAATCACTCCTTCGTTCATCATCAGTTTCACTTTCAAAATTCCGGTAACAGTTAAGCTGTCGGTAAGCCTGCCGGTGCAAACAAGCTGATATACTTCGTCAAACGGAAGTTTTATAACACGAAGATCTTCGGTGTCTTCGGGTTCAGCTTCACCGAAACTTAGTTCCTGAGCGAGATATAAAATGCAAAACTCATCTGTGGCCGAATTACTCAGGTGCATTTCCTGAATTTTGGTCCAGCGTGCGGCGGTAATTCCGGTTTCTTCGAGCAGTTCGCGCTGTGCAGAGTGCAACGGTTCTACATCGGGATTGCCGCCGCCTTCTGGTATTTCCCAAGTATATTCGTTAAGCGGATAGCGATACTGTCCAACTAACCATGTGTTGTTTTCATTGTCGAGTACCACAACGCCGATAGCAAGGTTTTTGAAATGCACGACGGAATATGTGCCCGGATTTCCGGACGGATTCAGCACATCATGCTTTTTAACTCTTATCCACGGCGACTCGTAAACTTCGGTGCTTGTAAGTGTTGTCCATGGATTGCCGCCGGTGTATTCTGGTAGTGTAGTCATTGTATAAAGATAGCAAGCATTGTTTTGTATATCATGGCCTGTTTTAAAGATCGAAACGCAGTAACTTTGCGGCAATGAATTTCACCGCAAGCACAATTCCGCTGGCTGCAACTCATCAGTTTTCGCAGCTTTTTCTTGATTATACATCTGCAGCACCGCAACTGCAATCGTTTTACAGTTACACGCCCGATGAAGATGGTTGTGTAAAAGCAGCATCCGAACTCAGCTACTCAGAAGCCAACCGCAGTGTGCTTGTTGCCGAAATCAGCAGTCAGTATGCAGCAGGAGCGGCAACACTTCCGCTGCAGTTGCTTGAACAGCTTGCACAGCCCGGAGCATTTACTATTTGCACCGGACATCAATTGGTGTTGTTTGGCGGGCCGCTGTTTTTTGTGTACAAAATTCTTACAACCATTAAAGCAGCCCGTTCAGTTTCATTGCGTTTGCAGAAACCTGTTGTGCCTGTGTTTTGGATGGCTTCCGAGGATCATGACATTGATGAAATACGCAGCGTAAATCTTTACGGAAAAACACTGAGCTGGAACGAAACCGGCGGCGGTGCAGTTGGTCATCTCCGCACTGATTCGCTGGAATCAATGCTTGCAGAACTTGAACAGGTTTTAGGCACAGCACCCGGCGCTCCCGAGTTAGCCGCGAAGCTGCGTGAAATATATGCTCCCGGCCAATCGCTGGCTGATGCAACACGGCGCTTTATACATTTCCTTTTTGGTGAAAATGTGCTGGTGCTTGATGCCGATTCGGCCGAACTGAAACGCCTTTTTCTTCCGCAGCTTCGTGCCGAACTTGAAATCGGAATAGCACAATCTCTTGTAGCCGAAAGCATCGCCGATCTTGA
>JBKDHA010000246.1:0-48300 GCA_046335555.1 Bacteroidota bacterium | reverse complement strand
GGTCCGATGCGCGGCACAACTACTTGCCAGCTGCACATGCGCTCGTTTAAAGATGGCGATACCATTACCGTTGAGCCGTGGCGCGCCAGTGCTTTCCCGGTTATCAAAGATTTGGTTGTAGATCGTTCTGCGTTCGATAAGATTATTGCCTCTGGCGGCTTTGTATCGGTAAACACCGGTAATGCACAAGATGCAAACGCACTTCCGATTCCGAAAGACGATGCGGATGCTTCCTTTGCTGCTGCTGCCTGCATTGGCTGCGGTGCTTGCGTTGCTTCATGCAAAAACTCATCGGCAATGCTGTTTGTTTCGGCCAAAGTTTCTCAGTTTGCTCTGCTTCCGCAGGGACAAGCCGAGCGCACCGACCGCGTGCTGAACATGGTGAAAACAATGGATGAAGCAGGCTTCGGAAATTGCACCAACACCGGCTCCTGCGAAGTAGAATGCCCGAAAGAAATTTCGCTTTCCAACATAGCCCGCCTCAACCGCGAGTATCTGCTGGCTACTTTGAAGAAGTAAGCATACCTATAAAAAGAAACCCCGGCTTCTGTAATTCAGAAGCCGGGGTTTCTTTTTGTGTATTACCGCAGAAGCAACTGCTACCAAAAACAATCGGCTTCCGCATTGCTGCGAAAGCCGATCTGTTCAGCATTCATGGGTTTATGCTAAAGCGGGAATTACTGCTTTACAAAAGTTTGCTGTGCAGCAACGGTGTTGTTATTGTTGTAACGAACACTGTACACACCTGCCGGAAGTTCGGTAAGATCAACGATAAGGCTGTTGGTATTGTTAACAGCTTTGGTGATTACCAAACGACCTTGAGCATCCATAATTTCGATAGAGGTAAGCTCAACTGTCCAGATAAGGTTGATTTGTGTGGTTGCAGGATTCGGCATCAATGTCATGCCAATTGCAGAGGCTTCGGTAATACCTACACAAGCATCAACTACAATGTTTTGTGTAGCTATGTTGGTGCAACCATTTACATCTGTAAAGGTGTAAGTAATGGTATGTGTACCTAAACCAGCTGTAGCAGGTGTAAAGTTACCGCCTGATACGCCGGGGCCTGAGTAAGAACCACCAGCCGGTGAGCCGCCCGAAAGTGTACCAGCACCATCAGCCAAACAAACCTGTGTTGAACCCAATGCCAGTGTAACTGTGGGCAGCGGATTTACAATAACAGTTACAGTGTCAATATTGTTACAGGCTGTAAATGTATTTGTACCTGTTACGGTATAGCTGGTGGTTACAGTCGGAGTCACAGCAACAGTAGCTGTTGTGTCGCCGGTTGACCAGCTATAGATATCGCCACCTGTAGCAGAGATTTGTGCTGTGCTGCCAGCGCAGATTGTTTGCGGTGAGCTGCTTGCAGTAATTACCGGAAGCGGATTTACTGTTACTGTAACGAAATCGGTATCAGAGCACAAGCTGTTGTTGTAACCGATAACAGTATAGGTAGTAGTTGTTACGGGCGCTACAATTATGGTTGATGTTGTATCACCTGTTGACCAAAGGTAGGTATCACCACCTGTGGCTGAAATAGTAGCAAAGTTTGTTTCACAGATTGTCTGAGCAGTAGAAGCAGTAACAGTTGGAGCAGGCAGAACACCTAACTGGAAGGTTGATGCGGGGCCTGTGGTACAAGCATTAACACCATTTACAGTAAGTGAACCTGCACCGGTTGCCGTTACGTTAACAGTTGCAGTTCCATTACCGCTGTTGATAACGAGTCCGCCTGCAGCTACCCAGTTGTAAGATGTAGAGTTCGGATCAGCATTAACACTAACGTTGATCTGGTTACCGGGGCAAACAGCTGTTGTTGTTGTTGTGAACGAAAGCAGGCTCGGAGTAGGATCAGCATAGGTGATGCGAACAACACCATTGCCAGTACGGATACCAGCTATGAGCGCACCGGCTGTGGTCATACCGCCGTTGTAGCTTGAGCCACCAGCACCGCCGCCGCCGCCGCCTTTGTCGTTACCAGAGCAACCTGTGGTTCCGGCTGAACCGCCGCCACCGCCGCCACCGCCGATGAAGCCGCCACCGCCGCCACCGCCGCCGGGGATCGAAGGAGCACCAAAGCAGCAGCAAGTTTGACCGTTACCGCCGTTAGCACCACTTTCGTTGGTAGCTGTTAAACCGGGTTGGCCAAGGAATCCGCCGCAGCCGATACCGGCAGCACCTGCGTTAGCACCAACAGCACCAAAACCGCCACCAGCTACACCGCCGGGAGTCGGTGCATCAGCACCGTTTGCGCCGTTTCCGCCGCCGCCGTTTCCGCCATTGCCACCGTTAACGATAGCTTGCTCGCAACCGCCGCGACCACCACCGCCACCGCCGCCTGCCACAAGCACACGATCAGCAACGTTTGAACTGTTTACACGAACATCGGTAGCGCCGCCGCCGCCGCCTGCATTCTGGCTTCCGCCTGAAGCGCCGCCGTTAAAGCCACCTGTTGGTGTAGCTCCTGAACCGCCTACATAGATGAAAAGCGTTTGTCCGGGAACAACGGTAAGTGCACCTGAAGAATAACCGCCAGCTGCACCTGCACCGCCGGTTGAGCTGTTGCCACCGGTTGCACCATTGCCGCCCTGAGCGCCATAAGCTTCTATTAATAATGATGTTACACCGCACGGTACAGTATAAACTTGCATTGCACCCGTGAAAGTAAGCGAATCTACTATGGGTGCAGGACCACCTCCAAAGGTGGTTTGAGCCGAAAGACCGCCAGCGGCCATCAGCATCATGCCCGTAATTAAGGGTAAGGATTTATTCATGGATTGGATTTTAATTTATGCTGCAAAATTAGCTTAATTACTGATGAAATCGCAGATCCGGTTAATGAAACCCGGGTTTTGGTCTATGAAAACCGTATTCCTTAAAACCCGGTTAACGTATCACCTTGTTTTCAATGACTAAAAAAACGCGGTTTACGTCTATATAAAAGTTCAACCGCCTTACGGCTAAACATGTAAATTGGACGGTCACTGTCTAAAAATAGGCTTTGGCTAACCAGAACTTCTAAATATCAGGCAGCAGATTACCTTTAACGTAATGAAATTTGCCCTTCCGGTACTTGTATGCTTGTTTTCGCTTGCCCTTTCGGCGCAGGATCCTTATGGTATTCCCATAAACAAGCGCAGCGGACTTCCCTCAAACGAAGTTTATTCGTTGTTTCAGGACAGCAAGGGATTTATATGGATGGCTACCGGAAGCGGTTTGTGCCGTTACGACGGATTTGAGTTCAAAACATATTCTCTTTCACTGCACCGCTCACTCACCGGAACCGTTATTAAAGAGGATAAATACGGCCGTATTTGGTACATCACATTCGACGGGTGGATGCATTATGTTGAAGATGATACATTAAAAGCACTACCGGGACAAAATAAACCGGCCGGAAGTTTAGAATATGCTCTTACTAATAACAGCCTTATTGTTCCTTCGTCAGAAGGAGTTGATTTGTTTGAACTGAGTACACTGAAACTAAAAAAGAGTTTTAAGTTAAAGCAGGGTTTTTTTATCTCCTCTGTGCAATGGAACAACTCCCTTTGCATTGCCGATGATTCAATGAATATTATTGACGAATCAGGCACACATACAAAATATCCGCTTCCGCCCGAAAACATAAAAGCGGGTTCCATGGTTGCACAACCTAACGGCGATTTGCTGATTTTACACCGAAACAAAGGGCAGAAAAAAGCATATCGTTTTAATGGAAAAGAGTTTATTCCTGCATTTAATCTCCCCGAAAGTTTCATCCACTCATCACAGTTTTGCGACAACCGGTTTTGGTTTTTTACAGAGTCGGGGATATACACATACACGCCAAACGGAAACCCGCTCAACGGTGGCAAACCGTTGTTTGAGAAGGAAGGGATGACCTGTGTAATGAAAGATATTGAACAAAACATTTGGCTTGGATCTAAGGATAATGCCATTTTGCTGATCAATGATTTCAAGCAGCATCTTATTTTAAAAGAATCGCCTCCGATTCAAATTGAAATTTTTGCTGATACACTTTTCTATAGTTTACGCGGAGGGCAAATTTTTCAAATGCGGCTCAACAGAAACGATCAGCCTGTTGCACTGAATGAATCGCCGGGGCAATCGCTGTATATGCTCACGTATGATACGTTGAATAACTATTTAATCGGCACATCTCCGCAGGGTTATGTTATCAGACAAGGAAATAAAATAGTTAACGCTAAAAACTCGGCACTTAAAGCAATTGCACCGCTAAATGAGAACTTTGCAGTTATTGCAACATCTGGTCTGAACGGATTGATGAAGCTGACAGACAAGCCGGATCCAATCTGGGATCCGATGATTTCGCGTAATCGAACTTTACCTGTTGCACAATATGAAATGATAAACCTCACCGGCAATATGCGCGGGCGGGATGTAGCTGTAATGCCGAATACACAGCAAGCATGGATTGCAACTAATCAGGGACTTTTTTCTGTAAAACCATCCGGAATACATGAAATAACGAATAACGGTGAGCCTATTATTTGCCGCAAGCTCGCTGCCTGGGAAAATACGCTGTATGGTTTATCAATTAACGGCGATTTGATTTGCATTCGTAATACAACACAGTTTAATGTGCTCAGCGGGCGTTTTCAAATTCCGCATCAGATAGAGCAAATGCACAATTTTGGAAATAACCTTGCTCTGGTTCACAATGGGGCTATTTTGATTTTGAATATGAATGCCCCTAATCATGATATTATTACCATAAAAACACCTGCAACAGATATTTATGATATTGATTACTACAATGGCAAAATATATGTAGCCACTACAAATGGCTTGCTGCTGCTGAACTACACAGTAAATAATGTGACGGACTACACTCCGATGTTCAACATCAATTCGGTTTTGGTTAATAACGTGAAAACTGAGTTAAAATCACTTTTATTACTTAACAATAATCAGAATCAAATTGAAGTTAACTACTCGGTTCTCGCATTTGGAGTTTCACGGTTCGAGCGGTTATATTATCGTCTCAACAACCAGCCCTGGGTTTTGTGTGAAAATGGCTCACGAAGCCTTAAACTTGCGGCATTAGCACCGGGCAATTACACATTGAGTTTCCGTTTCGGTGAAAAAGAAATTACCCCTGTTAGTGTATTGAGATTTAAAATATCGCAACCCTGGTGGAAAACACCTGTTGCAATTATGATCTGGATTTTAATCATTGCTGCATTGATCTATCTGGTATATCGGCGATTACTTTATTTGCAGGACAGGAAAAACAAAGAAATAACCGAACGGCTCGAATTAGAACGAAACTTTGATCGTTCGGTACTAACAGCAATTCGTTCGCAAATGAATCCGCATTTTTTCTTCAATGCGCTCAATACAATTCAATCGTACATATTTGAAAACGACAGGCAAAATGCAGGAAATTATCTGTCTAAATTTTCAAAGCTAACGCGCATGATTCTTGAGATGTCGGCCTGCGAGCAAATAACATTAGCACAGGAAACAGATGCGTTGCAATTGTACCTTGAATTAGAACGGGCACGGTTTGATACTGATTTTGAGTTTGAAATGCACTATGAATCAAATGTGGAGCGGGAGATGATACGCATACCGCCAATGATTTTGCAGCCGTATGTTGAGAATGCGGTTAAACACGGGCTTCTGCATAAAAAAGGCGAGAAAAAATTAACGATTCGGTTCAGGCGCGAACAACAATTGCTGATTACTGAAATCGACGATAACGGTATCGGCCGCAAACGATCAATAGAGCTTAACCGCATTAAAAGCGAGCATCATGCTTCGTTTGCTACAGAAGCCAATCAGAAACGCCTTGAACTGCTCAACAAAGGCCGCAGCAATAAACTTGCTGTTGAATATACCGACAAAACAGACGAAAACGGTCAGGCATCAGGCACAACCGTTTGCATTACAATACCTTTTTGAACTGAATGAATATGAGTGAAAAATACAAAGCCATAATTATTGATGATGAAATCCGCGCACGTTCTTTACTGCGGGGAATGCTTGGCGAAATTGCGCCAGAAATAGAAATTGCGGCCGAAGCCGAAGACCTCCCGAACGGCGTGAAAGCCATACGCAGGCTTCAGCCTCAGCTTGTATTTCTAGACATCGAAATGCCCGGACACAGCGGCCTTGAACTGCTCGATTTCTTTAACGACGACGAAATTAGTTTCGAGATTGTTTTTACAACTGCATATAATAATTATGCAATTAAGGCTTTCAAACTCTCTGCAATTGACTATTTGCTGAAACCAATTTCGGCAGATGAATTGCGTGAAGCCGTTGATCGTTTTACACGAAAAAAACGAGAAGCTTCACGAATCGCTGACTATCACGCATTGCGTGAAAATCTCAGTTCGCAAAGCAGCAAACGCATTGCAGTTCCAAGCGGGAATTCGATAAAATTTATTGATGCAGAAAATATCATTTTTCTGAAAGCCGACAGTTCTTACACGGAAATATTCTTTGCCGACGGAACACAGCTTGTTGTAAGCCGAACGCTAAAAAACTTTGATGATATTTTTGATTCATCAGGCACATTTTTTCGCTGCCATAAATCATACATTGTAAATATCACTTACATCAGCGAATATGTAAAATCTGACGGTGGTTATCTGATGATGAAAAACGGCAATCAGGTTTCTGTTTCGCCCGACCGTGTTGATGAGTTGATGAATAAAATAAGTTTTATTAAACGATAACGCAGCAGCGGGGTATATTTGCAGCAGCAACCGCAGCAGCTATGTCAACACTTTATCTGGTTCCAACACCTATAGGCAATCTCGAAGACATTACACTTCGTGCTTTGCGCATACTGAAAGAGGCTGATTTGATTTTGTGCGAAGACACACGCACATCATCAAAACTTCTGCAGCATTATGATATACGCCGGCCGGTACAATCGCATCACCAGCACAACGAACACCGAACTGTAGAAGATATTGCATCGCGTATTGAATCGGGGCAAACCGTTGCGCTGATTACAGATGCCGGCACTCCGGGCATTTCAGATCCCGGCTTCCTGCTGGTAAGAGCTTGTGTTAAAGCCGGGGTGCATGTGGAGTGCCTGCCTGGTGCAACAGCTTTCGTTCCGGCGCTCGTGCAGTCGGGGCTGCCCTGCGATCAGTTTGTGTTTGCCGGATTTCTGCCTCAGAAAAAAGGACGGCAAACCCGCCTGCGCGAATTAGCGGCTCAAGACCGAACTGTTGTGCTCTACGAATCGCCGTTCCGCTTAGTAAAAGCACTTGGCGAACTAGCCGAACACTTTGGCGAAAACCGCCGGAGTGCCGTGTGCCGCGAGCTGACGAAGATGTTTGAAGAAACATTCCGCGGCTCACTTGCTCAAGCCAAAGCGCACTTCGAAGCAAAAACAGTAAAAGGTGAAATTGTAATTGTAGTGAGCGGAAACAGCGACGAAGCTGATCACAGCGACGAAAACGAGTAGCCGAAAATACTTCCTCATCTCACGCAGCTTCGTATCTTCGCTATTCTCACGAACGCTTTAGCACAATGATGCAGCTTTCAGAAAAATCAGGCGCTCCGCCGGGTACAATCCTTTACGTTGGTCGTGAGGTTGAGACTTCGGTGCGTATCACCCTCATCGAATACAACGAAAAAGAATTTAACGAAAAAACATTTTCAACCTTCAGCGACTGCATCCTCAACTCGCACGAAGGAATGGTGCGCTGGATTAATGTTGATGGTGTACACAATACTGAATTAGTTGAAGAAATATGCAACCGCTTCAATATTCATCCGCTCACACAGGAAGATATTGTAAACACCAATCAGCGCGCCAAATACGAAGATTATGAGCATTATGCTGTTTGCGTCATGAAAATGATTTACAGCAATAAAGAAGAAGCCGAGCCGGACGAAGACCGATACATCACCGAACAACTCTCTATTCTTCTAATCAACAACAATACTGTTTTATCTTTTCAGGAAGCCGAAAGCGGCGATGTGTTTGATATTATCAGAACCCGCATCAGACAAGGAAAAGGACGTGTGCGGAAATGCGGTGCAGATTATTTGTGTTACGCATTAATAGACGCGGTTATTGATTCATACTTCATTGTTCTTGAGCAGATCGGCGATGAAGTTGAGGAGCTCGAAGAAATAATGCTGCACAATCCGAAGCCGCAAAATCTGAATACACTGCATAAGCTTAAACGTCAAATGGTGCATTTGCGTAAAGCCGTTTGGCCAATGCGCGAATTGCTGAGTTTAATAGAACGCACCGAAACACCGCTGTTTACTCAAAGCACATTCGTTTATCTGCGCGATGCTCACGACCACGCCATTCGCGTAATAGACACTGTTGAGACCTACCGCGATCTGCTTTCGGGTATGATGGATCTGTATCTTTCAAGTGTTAGTAATCGCATGAATGAAGTGATGAAAACACTCACCATTATCACAACTATTTTTGTCCCGCTCACATTTCTTACCGGTGTTTACGGAATGAACTTTGAAGTGCTTCCCGGGAAAAGTAATCCGCTTGGATTTTGGGAACTCTGCATTGCCATGCTGGTGCTGGTTATGAGCTTATTATTTTACTTCAGACGCAGAAAATGGTTATGAAATATTTCACACTCACTTTACTCGTAGTGCTTGCAGCCTGTAGCAACCCGAAACGCGACAGACAAATTAACGCCGACACTGCCGTTCCGGCGGCTGTTTCAGATACGCCCAAACCTGAGAATATGGCTGCGCTTGATACATCGGCCCGTAATCAGTCTGCAGTGAAAGATGTGCTCGAAGGGTTGCCGGATCTTATGGAGGGCGATATTATTGTGCAGGATATTCAAAATGCAACCGGCGATCTTATGCGTGAAGCAATGCCTTCGGAATGGACAAACATTGGTATCATTTTTCGCCGTGATGCTGATGGTGCAATGGTTGTGATGGATGTTATCGGGAAAGTACGTCTGACTCCATTACCCGAATGGATTTCGGCCGGACGTGAAAGTAAAGTTGCGCTGTATCGCTTGAAGGATGGTGAAAATCAACTCGTCCCCAAAAATGTTAAAAAGCTTCGCGTGGCCTGTAAACCTTTTAAATCAAGTCCGGCCGATAGGTATTTTGGTTGGAGTGATGATGAATTATACAGCAGTGAATTGGTGTGGAAAGTATATCAAAACGGACTTGGAATTTCACTTTGTCCGCTGCGGAAACTCAATACGCTTTCGCTTGGCGGAGAAAAAGTGAAGCCACTCATTACCAAAAAATATGGCGCAGTTGTTCCGGCCACAGAATACGCAGTAACGATTGCTGATATATACTCATCACCTCAACTCAAATTGCTTTATGCCCGTTGAACCGCTTCCTTCCGACAAGTTGTTGTCTCAGCTTAAAGTATTATTTGGCGCATTGCTTTCGGGGCAAGTACTGTTTGGTGCGGTAACGGTATTTATTCTTTACGGCAGTCCCGAAGCAGTTCAGCCGTTTTCGTTTGGCGCAACAACACTTTCGGGCTTGATCCCGCTTGCAGCCGCAATGCTGCTGATTGCCGGCACACTCGTTCCGCGCAAGATGCTGATTCCGCTTCGCGGCGAGAAAGACGATGCCAAACTTTATTCCGGTTACCGCTCTGTATGCCTTGTGCGCTGGGCATTGCATGAAGCAGCTGTACTGATTTGTTTGGCAGGAACAATTATCGAACGCCAGCCCTCGCTGTTTATTCCCGCAGCAATTTCGCTGCTGGTTTTTGCATTGTTGTTTCCAACTCGCGACAAACTATTTGCCGAATTACATCTTGGTTTTCGCTACTGAGTTATGGAAGCATTTTACCTCGTTAAAAACGGAGACGCATCGGCAGCATTTGAACGCCGCGCACATCATTTGCCGGAACCTGCTGCACACGAAGTGCGCATAAAAGTTGAATCGTTCGGACTAAACTTTGCCGATGTAATGGCGCGGAAAGGTCTTTACCGCGAAGCGCCGCCGATTCCTGCTGTTCTGGGCTACGAGGTTGTCGGCCGCATTGAGTTTGCAGGCAGCAATGCAGAAGCGCCGCCGCCGGGTACCCGCGTGCTTGCATTTACACGTTTCGGCGGATATGCAACACATGTAAATGCAGATGCGCGAAGCATTGTAGTTATTCCCGAAAACATGCACCCTGCCGATGCCTGTGCACTTGCCACACAAGGCTGCACTGCATGGTTTGCGGCAACACAACTATTTAAGCTGCGTGCCGGCGAGCATGTTTTAATTCAGGCCGCTGCAGGCGGTGTGGGTTCGCTGCTCGTGCAATTGGCAAAAATGAACGGCTGTATTGTTTACGGAACCGCAGGCAGCGAAGAGAAATTACAACTGCTGCGCAGCCTCGGCACCGATCACCCGATCAATTACAACACTCAGCACTTTGCTGATGCCGTTCGCAACATCAGAGGCAATAAAGGACTTGATGTTGTTTACGACAACCTCGGCGGAAAAGCATTTCGATCTGCACTTGGATTGCTGGCACCGGGCGGACGAATTGTTGGTTACGGAGCCGCCGAACGCCTGAACCGCAAAGGGCCGTTTGCAACACTTGGTCTTGTTTTTGGCTTCGGATTTCACAACCCTGTGCGCTGGCTCATGCAATCGCAAACTGTATGCGGACTAAATATGCTGCGGCTAGCCGAACGAAATCCGCTGCTGCTGCAAGAAGGCATGACCGCCATGCTTGAACTGCACAGCGAAGGCAAAATTCGCATCATTCACGGCGGAATCTACACAGCAGCGCAGCTTCCCGAGGCACACGAAGCATTAGGCAGCCGCAAAACTACCGGCAAGGTTATTGTGAGCTGGTAAACTGTGCATTGCCCGCGATTGCGTAAATTCAATGCCGGTAAATAACTTTATTCATTATGAAACACTTATTCCTTTGCCTGCTGTTTTGGGGCAGTATGTTTTGCGCTCAAACTCTCAGCGCAAGTGCCAACGACACAAACTACACTGATCCGCAGGGCCGCAAACAAGGCTTCTGGATTGAACGTATTTCAGCAAATGATTATCACGGAAATTATGTTGACGGACTGAAAGAAGGCACCTGGAAAACATACCCGATTGGTAATTTATTAATTACAGCAGTTGAGAACTATTTACATGGAAAAAGACATGGGTTATTTGTTTCAATTGATCGGTCTGGATTTGTATTTCGTGAAGAAGCTTATGTAAATGATACGCTGCACGGCTTACGCCGCACTTTTTTTACCGGAGGAAAACCTAAAACCGAAGAAATGTTTGATAAAGGGAAACTCACCGGAATCAAGCGTGTTTACTATTCAAACGGGAAAAAACAAGAAGAATCAAACTATAAAAATGGACAACGCAACGGTCTTTGTAAATGGTTTTTTGATGATGGCGTTTTAAATACAGAATCAAACTACATTAACGGAAGTCTTAACGGCGATCAAGTCAGCTATTACAAAAACAAGCAAATCAACAGCAAAGTAAAGTATGTTAATAATGAAATGGATGGCGAATATCTTGAATATTATGAAAACGGAAAACTCAAGGTAAAAGGCATGTATAAGATGGGGCAAATGGTTGGTGTGTGGACTGAATATCACCCCAATGAAAAACCTAAGGCTGTTGGACAATACCTTAACAATTTGAAAGAAGGAATGTGGACAGAGTACGATGAAAACGGGAAAAAGACCGGCAAGGTTAAATATGTAAGAGGCGCTGGCCCCGGCGATGTTCCTGCATCTCCGAAAGCAGATCCGCTGCCGTCAAAGAATTAAGCAAAAATTGCATCGGTCAAATCACTAATTGGTTTGACCGTTTTTTTACCTGACAGTGATCAGTATTGAAGATTAATTTGCAGATCACTTATCAAAGAACTCATTGCCGGGAGATACCTTTGCAGTATGAATCGTTTCTGGATCAATATCGGACTTGGCGTAGCCGCAGTTATATTACTCATTCTTGTAATTCCGCGATTGGCCGGCGGTGAAAAGACTCCAATCCGCGCCCTGCCCTACTATATGCCAACGCAAAGCACGGCCATGAATGCAGATGCAAGCGGCAAGCATATCATCCGCAACTTCAGCTTCACCGATCAAACCGGAAAAACGGTTACCAATGCCTATTTCAAAGGAAAAATTACACTGGTAAATTTCTTCTTTGCAACCTGCGAAGGAGTTTGTCCGGTAATGAACCGGCAAATGAACCGTGTTTACAATCAATACAAAAGCAATAACAACGTATTGTTCCTTTCCCACACCGTAAATCCCGAAAACGATTCGGTTTCGGTGCTTGCTGCTTATGCTCAACGCTATAATGCTGATGCATCAAAGTGGAAATTTGTAACCGGGAACAAAACTGAAATCTACAACATGGCCCGCACAAGCTATCTGCTTTCAGACAGTGAAGGCGACGGCAGCAAGGAAGATTTTCTGCATTCAGACCAGATCGGACTTATCGACGGCGAAGGCCATATTCGAGGCCGCTACACAGGTACAGATGCCGCAGAAGTTGATCGACTAATGATTGATCTTGAACTGCTGCTTGCTGAAAAAAAGTGAAAAGTGTAAAGTGAAGAGTGTAAAGCGAAAAAGCGACGGCTGAAAATAAATTTTCAGCCGTCGCTTTTGTTTCTATTCAAAATACAAATCAATCAAATTTCTCTGGTCTCATCTGAGGAAAGAAAAGAACATCTTGTATTGAATGGCTGTTGGTGAGCAACATCGCCAAACGGTCGATTCCGATACCGATTCCGGCTGTTGGCGGCATGCCGTATTCCAATGCGCGAAGGAAATCGTGGTCGATGTACATCGCTTCATCATCGCCGCGTTCCATGAGCTTAACTTGCTCTTCAAAACGTTCGCGCTGATCAATCGGATCGTTAAGCTCACTATAGGCGTTGGCAACTTCTTTGCCGTTAATCATTAGCTCAAAGCGCTCTACAAGACCTTCTTTGCTGCGATGCTTTTTGGTGAGCGGACTCATCTCAACCGGATAATCGGTAATGAATGTGGGCTGAATGAAATTGCCTTCGCATTTCTCACCAAAAATTTTGTCAATGAGTTTTGCGCTGCCCATTGAATTATCAACCGGAATATGAAGTTCGCGGCAGGCAGCGCGCAGTTCTTCCTCGTTCATTGCCGAAACATCGAGTCCGGTGTATTCTTTAATGGCATCAAACAAAGTAACACGGCGGAACGGCGCTGCAAAGCTGATTACGTTTTCGCCAACTTGCAGATCGGTTGTGCCGTTTGCGTTGATCGCTGCTTTCTCCAGCATCGACTCGCAGGTGCGCATCATCCATTCGTAATCTTTGTAGGCTACATAGAATTCGAGAATGGTAAATTCAGGATTGTGCGTGCGATCCATGCCTTCGTTGCGGAAATTGCGCGAGAACTCAAATACACCATCGAAACCGCCAACAATAAGGCGTTTGAGGTAGAGTTCGTTGGCAATTCGCATAAACAATTCCGTATCGAGCGCATTGTGGTGTGTTTTAAACGGACGCGCCGCCGCACCACCCGGAATGGGCTGAAGCACCGGAGTATCAACTTCCAGCAGGCCGATATCATTCAAATATCCGCGCAGCGCATTAATCATTTTTGTGCGCTTTACGAATGTTTCTTTCACTTTCGGATTGATGATGAGATCGGCATAACGCTGACGGTAGCGGAATTCAGGATCAACAACTTCATCATAAGCATTACCGCTTTCATCCGTTTTTACAACCGGCAGCGGACGCAGCGATTTGCTGAGCAGCACAAAGCTGGTAGCATGAATTGAAATTTCGCCTACCTGCGTAGTAAACACATAACCTTCGATACCGATGATATCACCGAGATCAGTGAGCTTTTTCCAAACTTCGGTATAAAGCGTTTTGTCTTCGCCGGTGCAAATATCATCGCGGCGAATGTAAATCTGAATGCGTCCCGAAGCATCCTGCAGGTTAGCGAATGCGGCTTTACCCATGTCACGCATACTCATCAGGCGGCCGGCAATACGCACGCTCTTGTAGCTGGTCTTATCACGCTCGTAGTTCTCGTGAATGTCTTTGGCAGTCACATTCACAGTAAATTCATCGGCCGGATAAGGATCAATGCCGAGTTCGCGTAAACGTACCAGTTTCTGGCGGCGGAGGACTTCCTGTTCTGAAAGTTCGGTGTGCATCAGGTGTTTTTTTATTTGGGTGCAAAGATAGAAAAACCACGCGGCTCCTCAACTTGCAGTATTTATTAGTGTAAAGAATCCATTCAAATAAAAGGGCTGACCTTGAACTTGGCCAGCAACAAAACTAATTTCTTATCCGTTGTTATTTAATTAAAGCCTCCAAAGGAATGAAAAGCTGTTGGTGAAGATTTCTAACCATATCAAGAGTTAACTTTCTTCGTCCTGAAAATATATCACTTACACGACTGTCATGGCCAAGAATTTTAGCCAATTCTTTTCGGGTAATTCCTTGTTGTTCCATTCTGTACTTTATTGCATCAATAGGATCAGGAGTATCAATAACAAAATGGCGATCTTCATAATCTTTTATCAATAAAGCAAGAATATCCGCTTCATCACTTTCAGGTGTCCCTGATTTGGATAAAAAAACTTCCTTGAAACGAGTTAACGCTTCATGATAGTCTTTTTTTGTCTTAATTTTCTTTAACATTCTATTACTTATTAGAATTTATACTTGTCTATTGTAGTTGCATCAATTTTATCATATTCGCTGTGAGTACCAATAAATCTAATTACTACCCAACCTTTATCAAAATTAATGTCTGCAATTAATCTGTAAGAATTCCCTTTAATATTAAAAACGACTCTGTTTCTGTTGATAATGCTAACTGTTGTATAATCCTTCTTTACATCTGCTGTTGATTTCCACTTTTTACTCTTGACATCATTATACCAGAGTTCTAATGTCTTCTTTACTATCGCATGCTTTAAATAAAACTTTACAAGTGCTTCTTTTTCATAAATTTCCATTTCTAAAGGTTTGTTTCTTTGTTTTCATTTTTAGTTTTTTTTGTTCACATACAAAGATACGTCAAGAATTACCAAAATGGTAATTCTTGACTATTTTTATTCTTTCCCCTTAAAATATTCAGCAACCAATTTTGCTTTCGCCGAGCCAATAATTACAGCCAACTCTTCTTCCGTTTTCTCACGAATCGTTTTTACAGAACGATACTCATTCAGCAATTTGGTGGCAGTTGATTCACTGATGCCTTTAATCTCGGTAAGCTCAGTTTTTATTGTGCCCTTGCTGCGTTGGTTGCGGTGATGCGTAATTCCGAAACGGTGCGCCTCGTCGCGGATGTATTGAATCACGCGCAGCGATTCCGATTTTTTATCGAGATAAAGCGGTATCGGATCATTCGGATAGTAAATTTCTTCGAGGCGTTTTGCAATACCGATTACAGCTACTTTACCGCGCAGTCCAAGTTTTTCGAGCGATGTCATTGCCGCACCAAGCTGTCCTTTTCCGCCGTCGATAACAATGAGTTGCGGCATCTCCAAACCTTCTTCAGAAACTCGTTTGTAGCGGCGGAAAATTACTTCCTCCATTGTCGCAAAATCATCCGGCCCTTCAACTGTTTTCACATTAAAATGGCGGTAATCTTTCTTGCTTGGCTTTGCATCTTTAAACACGGTCATAGCCGAAACAGCATATTCGCCATGAAAATTGGAATTATCAAAACACTCGATGTGGCGCGGTTCTTCGGTAAGGCGCAAATCCTTCATCATGGTTTGCAGAATGCGCTTGGTGTGGCGCTCTGGATCTACAAGGTTATCCTGACGTTCTTTGTCTTTGCGGTAATACTCAACATTGCGCGCCGAAAGTTCGAGCAGTTTCTTTTTATCGCCGCGCTGCGGAACGGTATATTCAACTCCCGGCAATTGTAGTTCAGGAACAAAAGGCACAACGATTTCTGTTGAATTGCTCTGAAAACGTTCGCGGAGTTCTACAATGGCAAGTTCTAAAAGTTCGCCATCAGTTTCATCGAGCCGCTTCTTCATTTCAAGCGTATGCCCCTGAACTATTGCACCGTCAATTACTTTAAAGAAATTGACAAACGCTGCTTTTTCTTCTGAAGCAATCGTAAACACATCAACATTACTGATCGATGAGCTTACCACTGTAGATTTCGCCTGATACTTTTCGAGTGCGCCTAATTTTTCTTTTACTTCCTGAGCCTTTTCAAAAGCAAGATTGATGATATGCCCGTTCATTTCTTCGCGCAGCATGCGGGTAACAACAGTTATGTTGCCGCGGATAATATCCCGTATTTCACGAATATGCGTATTGTACTCTGCTTCCTGCTGCAAACCTTCGCACGGACCTTTGCAGTTACCGATATGATATTCGAGACAAATTCTGAATTTCCCGGCTTTCACATTTGCTTCTGTTAATGCCAGCCGGCAGCTCCGCAGTTTATAAACCTTGCGCACTAATTCCAGCACCGTATGCATCACTTTCACCGAAGCATACGGCCCGAAGTATTGTGAGCCGTCGTCGAGTAATTTCCGGGTGTGAAATACGCGGGGAAAACGTTCGTTGGTAATACATATCCACGGATACGTTTTATCATCTTTCAGCCTGATATTATAGGGTGGCTGATATTTTTTAATGAGATTATTTTCGAGCAGTAAAGCATCAAGCTCGGTATCCACAACCAGATATTTGATGTCGTGAATTTTACGAACCAGAATATATGTTTTCCCGTTGTCGTGCTGATCTTTTGTAAAGTAGGAACTGACGCGTTTCTTCAGGCTTTTGGCTTTACCCACATACAAAAGCTTTCCAGCAATATCATAATACTGATACACACCCGGTTTTTCGGGCAATACCTGAATTACTGGCTGAAGATGATTGGGTGCGGGCATTGCGCAAAGATACCGCTATTGCCCAAAAAGAAACATCTGCTGCCACACGCAAGGAAAATTGTGCAGCAACAGATGTTTACAGCGGGGCACTCTAATAATTACCGCCTGGAGCAGATAACGCAGATCAGCTCAGAAACTTGGGCAAACATGCAGGCGGTATTTTTTGCGCGGCTTTTTGCATTTCAGCAACCAGCCCAATGATAGTTCGTGTGCCCCGGCCGAGGCATTGGTAAGGCGCGATACAGTTACATCATAGCTGTAACCAACGCGCATTCCATTTTCAAGATCTAGACCGAGAAGAATAATAAAAGCATCGCGGCCGCGGTACCAAAGACCTCCAACCAGCGAGTTATTTTTTACATACATCCCCAAATCAAGACGCTTAAAATCGCCCTGCTGACGGTACATGATGTTAGGGGAAATATAACGGTCGTTATCGTTACTGTTTCCGCCAATACGAATTATGCCACCTGCATGCGCGGTGTATTTGCGCGGAAGTTTGCTTGTGCCGTTGAGAAACGATTCGTTTTGCTCAAGAATATGATGTGTGGCTACACCCGCATAAAACGAACGCGATGAAAACATAGCACCTGCACCGAGATCAAAACTGCTGGTTTGAAGCTGGCCGGGAACTTCTTGTGTTGTATAGCCAAATCCGGTTCGCGGATCAATCTGATCACCAAAAGTAAGCATGTTCCAGTTTACCGCTTTCTGCCACCAGCCGGCCTGAAAGCCCAACGAAATGCTGGAAGTGGGTGTTAGCGGAATAACCGGGGCATAAATAACACCAATGCCGGTTGTGTTAAGCGTTCCCTGCCCTGCCCGGTCGTGCATTGCAGTAACACCAATACCGCCTTTTACTTTATATGAGTATTGATCGTAAGAAGCTGCAAAAGTTGAATACGTGCCTGAAATTCCCGGCCACTGCTGCCGATAGTTGGTTTGGATGCTCGGGCAGATTTTAGCCCCGGCCAGCGCAGGATTCAGGTATAATGAGTTTGCATAAAACTGCGAAAACTCAGGATCCTGAGCCCGAAGCTGTGTGAGCGGAAGACAAAAAAGTCCGGCCGCAAGGAGGAGAGAATAGCCGTTTTTCATGTGCGTAAGTTTATGTTGCCAATGAAAAGACGGAAGGTTGCCTAACCGGTTGCCTGTTTTTTTAAAAAAAGAGCGAGAGCGGAGAAAGAGAGCGGATACCAAACGCTCTCTTTCTCGCTCTGAATACTACGCTGTTTTTTTACTCTTATTCCGTTACAATCATGCGCTTGCTGTCGGCTGCTTTGCCGTCAACGATAAGTGCGTAGATGTACATGCCCGGAGAAAGTTCGTTGGCATTGATCACAAGCTGACCTCCGCCGCGCTGATTGATCTGCTCAGAACGAATCTGACGACCGTTGAGATCATAAATGGTAATCATGGCTACGCCGGCATTCTGCGCAACATTGAAGTTGATTACGGTTTGCTGATTGAACGGATTGGGAACATTCTGTTGAAGATTACCCAATGCCGGATTTACGGGAAGCTGACCTTGGAAAGTACCGGTGGGTGCAGTGTTGCCTGGAGTCTGCTGTGCAAGTTGCTTTTCGAGTTCGGCAACACGGTCGGTAAGCGTTTGAATTGTAGTTTGCTGTTCCTTGATACCTTCTACCAACAGCGGTGTGATGGAGTTGTAATTTACAGCATACACACCGTCAGATCCTTTAACTACTGCTTCGGGCACCACCTGTTCCAATTCCTGAGCAATAAAGCCCAACTGTACATAGCCTTTTGGGCCTTCAGGTGTTGACGGGCCTTTGAAAAGATAGCTTGTGCCGCGCATTTTCATGATTCGATCCATTGGGCTTTCGATTGTCTGAACATCTGATTTGAATTTCTGATCAGAAAATGCCCAGAAACCTTCGGCACGAACACCGCCGTTTACATCAAGGTAAAAGTCGGCAAATACCCCCGCGTTGGGACCAAAATTGAATACACCGTTTGTAACAGGATTGGGAAGATTAATACCTACACGGCCATTGGCCAGAATAGTCATTGTTTCTCTGTTGTTTGGCGCAAGGCAGGGCCCGGGTTGGTTATTGCGGAAGTTAAATGTAATACGTGACTCAAGTCCAGTCGTAGCATTTACGTTTCCAGCATAAGTTAAATCCTGCCATACAACCTCTGCATTGTTATTGTTCACCTGACAGTTTACGCCAGATTGGCCGTTTTGCGCACGCATACCAATTACCTGATTGGTTGGGCAAACAGAACTTACTAATTCACCCATAGAAGCAAACGAAGCTGTTGCCGGCGAAACAAAACTGCCATTGGTAAGTACAGTCATTGCTCTGATGGAAGCAGAAGGAAGTACGGCAGATGTTGTGGCATCAACAAGAAAAGCCACATTGCCGGGATCCGAGTTAATGCCTACATAGCCGTTCGGATTGAAAACCATAAGGTCATTATTGGTTGGTGCTGCGGCTCCGTTGGTAACGATATTGCGAATGCGCAAACGCTGGTTCGGATCATAAGAAGCTCCTTCGTTTCCGAAACCAATAATCATGTCCTTGGTACTGCCATTGTCCAGCAAATTATAATACCCCGCAAAACCGCTGCGCGACATGGCCATTCCATAAACAAAGTTGATCGGAAAAGCGGCTGTACCGCCAACGCCTAATCCAATCCACTCGTTGGGCGCTGCAAACTGTCCGAAATTACCCGCCTGTACTTGTGAAATCTGTCCTGCCCTCACCTGAAGTTTGGAGGATGGTGCATTTGTTCCGATACCAGTAAATCCATTCTGGAGAATTGTGAATACAGGATTTGCAGTTGTTGCGCTGTTAATCACAAAACTCGACCCGGCAACTGTGGTACCGAATGTATGCATAATTGTACCGGTGCTGCTGAGCCGAAACTCGCCATTGGCATCGAGCAATACTCTTGATGCTGCTGTTGTGGTTAGGCTGGTTCCAAATGCCAGACTGGTTACCCGCGAGTTATCGAGCACCTCCAATCGTGTGGCCGGATTCGGCAACCCGATTCCAAAAAATCCCTGATTAACACCCGCTACGCCAATCAGAGTCATACGCGGCACGTTGTTGGTTTCAAAAATCACGTTCTGCGGAGTATTCGTCCCAATTGTGCCGGCTGCAAGAAGAGCATTGCCCCCATTCACCCAATTTTGCGCCTCTGCGTTCTGACTGATTGCGAATAAAGCAACCACCGACGCAAAAAATGCTGTGCGTCTTACTTTGTTGTAGTGCATTTGTTTCATAATTCTTGTTGTTTTAGTGAAACATACCGGCTTCGATTCCGAACAGACGGAATCCGACACCCGACTTGCACAACACAGATTGAAAACATTTTGTTGATTAAAACCCTTGCAATAATTGCAAAAAATAAAACAAATGAACACCTCTTTTATCTGTCAATTATCAAGTATAATCATTCGATGAACGTCTGTTAAAAAGTTAATTACATGTACATACATTAATGCTAAACAAAGCGAGAAAACAGAGCGAAAACAGAGCGAGAGCGGAGAATGAGAGCGGTTTAACCCCTCATCTCCGCTCTCGCTCTGTTTTTCTTCGCTCTCGCTCTCTTTCTCGCTCTGTTTTGCTACTCGGTTACAATCATGCGCTTGCTGTCGGCGGCTTTTCCGTCAACGATAAGTGCGTAGATGTACATGCCCGGAGAAAGTTCGTTGGCATTGATCACAAGCTGACCTGCGCCGCGCTGATTGATCTGCTCAGAACGAATCTGACGACCGTTGAGATCATAAATGGTAATCATGGCTACGCCGGCATTCTGCGCAACATTGAAGTTGATTACGGTTTGCTGATTGAACGGATTGGGAACATTCTGCTGAAGATTACCCAATGCCGGATTTACCGGAAGTCCGTTCTCGAATGCACCTGCGGGTGAAGTTTGTGCTTTCAGTGCTGCTATTTCTGCTTCGAGTGTTTCAATGCGCTTCTGCTGTTCAGTAATTTGTTTGTTCTGAACATCAATATTGCCTTGCTGCTGCTTCATACCTTCAATTACAAGCGGTGTAAGTGCATTGTAGTTTACAGCATACACACCGTCAGCTCCTTCAATTACAGCTTCCGGAACAACCTGCTGAAGTTCCTGCGCAATAAAGCCAAGTTGTGTGCCACCGGTTGTGCCTTCCTGAGCCGACGGGCCGCGGAAAGTATAACTTGTGCCACGCATTTTCATGATACGCTCCATTGGGTTTTCAATGGTTTTGATATTGCTTTTGAAACGCTGATCAGAAAACGCCCAATAACCCTCGGCACGAACACCTCCCTGAACATCAAGGAAAATATCAATGATAAACGGAGGTGCCGGAACTACATTACATAAACCATTTGGAACCGGAGTTGGTGTATTAACACCTACGCGACCGTTGGCCAATATGGTCATCACTTCGCGGTTGTTGGCTGCAATGCAAGGCCCGGGCTGATTGTTGCGGAAATTAAAGCTGAAACGGGCTTCGGCTCCTGTTGTGGCATTTACGTTGCCGGCATAACTCAAATCCTGCCAACTCAAATTTGCCGAATTACTGTTTACCTGAACGTTTACACCGGCCAAACCATTTTGCCCGCGGAAACCAATTACACCTGTTGTCGGACAAACCGAACTTTCAAGTTCACCGATAGATGCAAATGATGCTGTTGCAGCCGTTGCAAAACTTCCGTTGGTTAACACCGAAATAGCACGAATACTTGCATTGGGCAATGCAGCGGGTGATGCATCCACTACAAACGCAGCTGTACCCGGGTCAATGTTAAAACCTACATATCCGCGCCAGTCGGCGATCATAATATCCTTTTGAAATGTTGGTATGTTGGTATTCGTATAATCGGTAAGAATACTGCGCAAATAAAATTTCTGGCGCGGACGAACCGGAGTATTAATGCTTGCATCATATCCGAAAGCCAATACCATATCTTTTGCTCCGCTTGAATTATCAATCAGATTAAAATAACCGGCTGAAGCTCCGCGGCTCATTGCTAAACCATAAACCGTGTTAATAGGTGCAACGGAAGAACCCGCAACGCCAAGCCCAATCCAGTCGTTACCGGTGAGGAAATTCCCAAAAGCCCCAAGCTCAACACCCGATATCTGTCCGTTACGAACCTGAAACCGTGCATTTGGAGCCGGGGTGTTTACACCCACAAAGCCCTGATTGAAACCCGCAGCACCAATGATCGACATGCGTGGTGCATTGGCGGTTTCAAAAATCACATTCTGGTTATTGTTTGTACCTAACGTACCGGCACCCACAAAAGCGTTGCCGTTGTTTACCCAGTTTTGTGCTTCAGCCTTTTGACTGATTACAAGTAAGGCTAACGCCGACGCAAAAAATGCTGTGCGCCTTACTTTGTTGTAGTTGCTTTGTTTCATAGTCCTTGTTGTTTAGTGAAACATTGTGTATTGCTCCCGAACCGACGAGAATCAATTTCAACTACAAGCTAATACGAGAACTAATCTTTTGTTTATTAAAACAGTTGCAATAAATGCAAAACATGAAACAAAATAACACGTTTTTTTTTATAATTAATCAGTCGCAATAAGGGAATGAACGTCTGTTCAAAAAATCATTGCTGTAGCTAAACCTTTCGGCTGTACAACTATACGATACAAGCATTTACAATTGTTTTGATTATTTATAACTGCGTTTATCATAAAAAAACACCCGACAGATAATCTGCCGGGTGTTTTATGTTTTAACCAAAAAAAACGAATAATTAATTGGGATCAACTGTTTTTCCCGGTTCACCGGAAGAAGCATTAACCGGTTGTTTCTGATCACCCGAATCGGGTTCATCAGGTGTAATTTCTTTTTTAATGAACGAGTCGAGCGGCAACGGCGGTGTAACCGGAATAACAAGGCTATCGACATGCTCTTGTGTTGAGCGTACAAAACCTTTGAGCGGATCAATCTGGTCGCCGAAACGAAGATTGCCGGTATCAGCCGGTGATGCCCGGAAAAGTTTTTTAGAATACTTAGCCGGAAGCATAGCTGCGGCAGTTTCCTGCTGCGGCTGAACAACAACAGCCAGAGCAGGCTGTGGTACAGGTGCTGCCGGTTTAACGGCAGGCTGCACCTTGGGTTGAACATTAGCCGATTCTGCTTTTGGCGTATCGGTACGCAAAATGAAATAGGATGCAAGCGCAACCGCTCCCGCCACTCCCGCCAGAGCAAGCATAGTATTCAGGCTAAACCTGAAACGGAAACGGTTGGTGCGGGGCAGTTGGTCCAGCGAACGGTTCATAGCGTCCCAATCGGCTCCGTTGTACGGAGCTTCGTAGTCGCCCAGCCGTTCCTGCACTGCCCGGAAAAGCGGGTCATCGTGTAGTTGTCCGTTGTTCATCGGCAGTTTTTCGGGAGATTTGTGTGAGTAATTTTTTTAACTGAAAGCGGGCTTTGGCGAGGTTTGACTTCGACGTGCCTTCGCTAATATTGAGTTGCTCGGCGATCTCTCTGTGCGAAAAATTTTCGATCACATACAAGTTAAACACCGTGCGGTAGGCCGGACTCAACAGCTGAACTGCGCGAAGAATTTCTTCTTCTGAAAGTGCTGCGATCAAATCCTCCTCTTCTACCTCATCAATCTGATCCGGAACATCGCCATCGCGCATGTGAACGGTTGATACAATGAGGTAATCGTGCTTGTTGCGGCGAAGGTGATCGACTGCGGTATTTACCACAATTCGTCTCACCCAGCCCTCCAGCGAACCTCTTCCTGCAAAATTCCGGATGGTGGTAAACACCTTTATCATGCCGTCCTGAAGCATATCGCACGCTTGGTCGCGGTCTTTGGCATAACGCATGCATACGCCCAGCATTTTGCCGTAAAACCGCTTGTAAAGCGCTTCCTGACAGGCTCTTTCCTGTCTGATGCAACCCGCAATCAGTTCGTTGTCCGTCATATCTTGCAGTCCGTCTGCCGGATTCTACGCAGAAAAGACGCTAAAAGGTACGAAGGGTTGCCCTGTAAAAACAAGATTTTCGATAACTGGTTGCTTTATAGCAGCCCAAGCTCATTCAGGCAATAACCGGCGGCTTCCTGCTCAGCGCGTTTTTTTGATTGGTGCTGACTGCGGCCAAGTACTTTGCCGTCTATCGTAATTTCAATAACAAACAGGCGCTGCTGTCCGCTTCCGTTTTCTTCAACAAGGTTAAACCGAAGCTCTTTTTTGCTTTTCTGGCACCATTCAATCAGTTTGCTCTTAAAATCGGTATCGGTACTTTCTATTTCGTCGATATCCAGATGATGACGAACAATTTTCTGATTAATGAACCTTTCGGTAAACCGATAGCCGCGGTCGAGAAAAATAGCGCCGATCAGCGCCTCAAACACATCACCGTTAATCGAATTGCTGCGGCCGGTAAGTCCGCTTTCTGCATCAACAAATTTATCAAGGCCGAATTTAACGGCAAGTTTCCCGAGTTGCTGCCGGCTTACAATGCGTGAACGCAGCTTTGTTAAAAAGCCTTCATCGCGATAGGGAAATTTTTTGAAGAGGTAATCGGCAATTACTGCACTGAGTATGGCATCGCCCAAAAACTCAAGGCGTTCATAGCTTTCTTTCTGTTCGTTACGGTCGCGGGCCTGGTTGGCTACAGAGCTGTGCGTAAACGCTTTGCGGTACAGGTTGATGTGCCGAGGATAAAATCCCAGCATATTGCGGAGCGAGCGGCAAAAAGCTTTGTCTTCTCCTGATAAAAAAAATACTTTCAGTGTTGCAATCACTGGCGGTGTTATGCAGAATACTTTTTAAATACTGCGGCAGCATTGTGCCCGCCGAAGCCAAATGTATTGCTGATAGCCGCCCGCACCAAGCGCTTCTGAGCTTTTCCGAACGTGAGGTTCAGACGGGCATCAACTTCGGGATCCGGGGTGGTGTGATTAATGGTAGGGGGTACAATATCGTTCTGCACGGCAAGAACGGTGGCAATGGCTTCAATAGCTCCGGCAGCACCCAGCAGGTGGCCGGTCATTGACTTTGTAGCGCTAATGTTCATGGCATACGCCTGATCACCAAAAATTTTCTGAATTGCTTTCAGTTCAGCTACATCGCCGAGCGGTGTAGATGTGCCGTGTGTATTGATGTAGTCAATATCAGAAGGCTGCAATTCAGCATCTTCAAGCGCATTGCGCATTACAAGTGCTGCTCCGAGGCCTTCAGGATGCGGTGCGGTAATGTGGTAAGCATCGGCACTGAGTCCGCCGCCAACTACTTCGCAATAAATTTTTGCTCCGCGCGCTAGGGCGTGGTTGAGTTCTTCAAGCACAAGTGCTCCGCCACCTTCGCCCAATACAAAACCATCGCGGTCTTTGTCGTAAGGACGTGATGCGGTTGCCGGATCATCGTTGCGGGTGCTCATGGCCTGGCAGGCATTGAAACCGCCAACTCCTGCTTCATTAACTGCTGATTCAGATCCGCCGGCAATAATTACATTGGCTTTTCCAAGCCGGATGTAGTTGAAAGCATCAATGAGTGCGTTGGTTGAAGAAGCACAGGCCGAAACTGTAGTGAAATTAGGTCCGTGAAAGCCGTAGCGCATGGAGATATGACCTGCGCAGATGTCGGCAATCATTTTCGGGATGAAGAACGGGTTGAACCGCGGTGTGCCGTCGCCTTTTGCAAAGGCGAAACATTCATCCTGAAATGTTTCAAGACCGCCGATGCCCGAACCCCAGATCACACCAACGCGGGTATGGTCTATGCTTTCGGCATTCACACCGGCGTCGCGCACGGCCTGATCAGCCGCGGCGATGCCATAATGTGAAAATACATCAAGTTTGCGTGCTTCCTTGCGGTCGAAGTAGTCTTCAACATTGAAGCCTTTTACCTCACAGGCAAACTGGGTCTTGAACTTTGATGCATCAAAACGAGTTATCGGAGCCGCGCCGCTTACGCCGGCCAGAAGGTTGGTCCAATAATCCTGAACACTGCTGCCCAGCGGCGTTACTGCGCCGAGGCCTGTTACAACAACCCGTTTTAACTGCATAGACTTATTTCTGATGTTTCCCCTGTGGGATTACTTGGTAGCGTGTTGCTCGATATACACGATGGCGTCACCAACGGTATTGATCTTTTCAGCCTGATCATCAGGAATAGCAATGTTGAACTCTTTTTCAAATTCCATGATGAGCTCAACGGTATCGAGTGAATCGGCACCGAGATCATTGGTAAAGCTTGCGGTCTCAGTAACCTCTTTGAGATCAACACCGAGTTTATCAACGATGATCTCTTTCACTTTGGATGCGATAGCAGACATTTTATTTTGGTTTTAGTTTAAAGATGCGTGCAAAGATAGACGGAGGGGGCGAAAAACAAAACCTTTTTTGGCTTATAGTTGATTATCAGGCTATTAGTCGTAACAAAAACTGATCTGATCCAGCATTTTTCGCTTTAAATCGGGTACAGAGCAGTTTTCGGGCACAAATCCAACCGGAATTAAAAGATAAGGCCGTTCATTTTCAGGCCGCTGAAGCAGTGCCGAAAGAAAGTTCATCGGACTGGGTGTATGTGTTAATGCGCCAAGTCCGGCATTATGAATAGCAGCAAGTAAAAACCCGCAGGCAAGACCAACCGATTCATTCACATAATAGTTGTTTTTCTTGCGCCCGTCAACTTCTTCGTAGGCACGTCTGAATACGACAATTAATGCCGGTGCTGTTTCCAGAAAAGGTTTTCGCCAGTCGGTGCCGAGCCGTGCAAGATCATCGAGCCAATCCTGCGGCATGCGGCCATTGTAGCTTTCATACTCTTCTTTCTCGGCCGCTTCCCGGATGCGGCGTTTCAGCTCTGCATTGCGCACGATGCAGAATGTCCACGGCTGTTTATGTGCTCCCGAAGGTGCTGTAGATGCCGTGAGTAGAATGTTTTCCAGAATGCCTTCGGGAATCGGATCGGGCAGAAACTCGCGCACAGTGCGGCGGGTGTCCATCCATTCATAAAACTCAAGAGCCCGCCGTTGCATTTCATCAGCAGGAAATGCAGTTCTTTTATAATTAATCTGCGGATATTCACTCAATATTTCAGCCATTGCTTTTGTTCAGCTTATTATTTATTGCACAATAAACTGCTTCACACCAATATAATCTGCACCGGTGATGCGCGCCGAATATTGCCCGGGAGCTAACTGCAGATTTACTTCGTGCCTTGCATTTCCGCTCAACTGCTGCGAACTAACAACACGCCCCATTACATCTATAATATCAAGCGTAAGCTGTGCCGTACTCATAGTTTCGGGCAACTGAAGTATAAATGCGCCGTTGTTTAGGGTTGGAAAAAGTTCAGGTGCTTGTGCTGAAAGCTGCTGTACGCCGGTAAAACCGCTCAGCGGTGCAGCCCATATTCCGCGGCCAAATGTGCTCAGGTAAATTGTATTTGTGCTTGGATCAATTTCAATATCTGACGTAATTACATTTGGTAAACCTGTACTCTCCAGCTGCCAGCTTGTAGCATTGGGCTGCAGGGTGTAAACACCAATATCTGTGGCAATAATCATTTTACCGCCGGTAGTTGGAAGATACTTGATACAGTTAACCGGAATGTTGGGCAGGTTGTAAGAAATATTGTTCCAGTTTACGCCACCATTCGTACTCACAAACACTTTATTGCCGGCACTGAATCCTGCGAAGCAGGCATATATAGTGTTGTTATCGTTTTCGGCAATTTCAAGACCGGTGCAGTAAAGCGAATCCGGCAAGCCGGGCGTGATGGTTGCCCAGCTTCCTCCTGCATTGGTAGTGCGGTAAAATGCGGCAGGAATTCCGTACTCGTAACGAACACGCGTTGCCGCAACTACAGTTTGTGCATTACTGTTTGATGCTGCCAGTGCTGAAATTTCAGGAGTATAAAACTGCGGCGGGAAATTTGAAATCTGCGACCATGAATTACCGAAATCGGTACTCATCATTACATCTCTGAATCCAACAAATACAGTGCCCGCAGAATTATCTGTAATCGGGGTTACCCATTCTCCCGTTCCGCCGGGCAATGATGTTCCGTTAAAATTTAATCCATCATACGTAATCCCGAAATTCCCGAATTGCGACGAAGCAAAATAGGTAGCCTGTTGGGTCGGATGCATGAGGTTATCCATACCATCGCCACCATAAACTGTTGACCATGATGTGCCGTCAAAGTAAAATGTTGCATTGTCCTGAGCACCGGCAACAACTTCAACAAAACCACTTCGCGGAGCCGACAAGCGATAAAACGAAGTAGCCTGCATTCCGTTGCTGATATTAGTCCATTGCGTTGGCCACGGCACTCCGTTGTTGGCATCAAACCATGTACTTAATAAAAGGTTTGTGGTACGGTAAATGCCACCATCATTGCAGCAAAATATATTGCCGGTTAGTGGCTGGCGAGCCAAGTAATGAACATCGGCATGCACGGTTGGGCCGTAGCTGGTTGTCCAGTGGCTGGCCGGATTAAATGTTACACCTCCGTCGGTTGAACCCCAGAGATTGACTCCGCCGGTGTACAAAATATTTGCATTGGTCGGATGCACCATCAATGCAAGATCATACGTGCCCTGTCCGCCTGTACCTGTTCCTTCTCCGGCTTCGAGAATATTAAGCAGCGGAGGTTGAAATGTCCATGTGCTTCCGGCATTGGTTGATTTGTACATGCCATAGTAACCGCGGTTAATATCAACCGCCAATGCATAAATTCGGTTGTTGTCTGACGGTGCAATGGCAAGTTTGATGCGCTGCACTGAACCTGTAGCCGGAATGCCGGTATTGAGCACTGTCCAGGTAACACCAAAGTCGGTTGATTTATAAATGGCCGCTGTTCCGATGTTTGAAAAGCTCAGCCAGCCGGTTGCTGCATACACTACATTGGGTTGCTGCGGATCGGCAACCATATCCCAGAAAAGCGAATCCGATTGTGTGCTCCATGTTGTACCTCCGTCGGTTGAGCGAAACATTCCGCTTACGCCACAAGCCAAAACCGTGTTTGTTGATGTAGGGTGAATACGGATTTTGCAAATCAACGATGCATCGCCGTCTGTGAGCTGATAGGTAAGTCCGGTGGGCTGCCAGGTGAGACCGCCGTCGGTTGTTTTGTAAACACCGATGCCGTAATGGCTGTGTCGTTTTCTTCCGTAGATCAGGTTGCCAAAATCAACATACGCGAAATCGCTAACCGAAATAAACATGATGTTCGGATTTACCGGGTCAATAGCAATATCACTTACCCGTGTTATCGGCAGATTATCGGTGAGCGGTGTCCATGTGCTGCCGTTATCGGTTGTTTTCCAAACACCGCCTTGTGCTACACCAACAAAGTAAGTGTTTGCGTTCGACGGGTGAAAAGCAATGCAGTTGATACGGCCGATGCCGTTTTCCATGTATCCGGTATTGTTTTGCGGCACTGCATTAGGCCCAAACGGATACCAAGATGTACTGCTGAAACGGGCAGTTTGCATAGCTTGTTTCTGCGCAGCAGCATCAACAGCAGCCGCAAAATACGCCGAAGGATCAGCAGGTTCGCCGTTTGTATTCAGATGCCGCTCTTCGTTGGCAACCCAGCGTGCATAAGCTTTCCAGTGTTTTGCCGTTGCAAGATTAGTGGTGTCTTTCCACGCTGCATACTGCCGTTGCTGTTCGTTAAACGAACGACCGTCGCCGGGATTTTTCACTATAAATGGCTGCTGAGCAGTTGCCGCAGTGGCAATCAACAAAGTGCCTAGAACAAAAATAATTGTGCGCATGAGAAAAAATGTAAATGTGACGGGGATGTTGAGCACCTGAAAATTAGGAATAAAATTTCGGACTTTTTGATTAACATGTGCTTAATGTTATATTTACAATTCAGCTTTGCTCAACGGCTGTTTTTTTATGAAAAACCTTTTTCTCGCATCAGCATTTTTGCTGACTCCATTTTTTCTTGGCGCTCAAACCTATAATGGTACCGGCGGAGTTATTAATGACGTGGCAGTAAATACGTTTACTGCCAATGTATCCGGACTTTCTCCGGCAACGATTGATACAACATTGTTTGGCCTCGAATCAATCTGCGTAAATCTCACGCATACCTACGACGGCGATCTTCTGCTTGAAATTATTGCACCCGACGGCACAACAGCCACGCTTTCGCGCGAGCAGGGCGGCGGCGGAGATAATTACACCAATACCTGTTTTAATGAAACAGCAGTTACAAGCATTACATTAGGAATACCGCCGTTTACCGGAAGTTTTGTTCCGCAGGGCTTTCTCGGGCGGTTAAACAACAACCAAAACGGAAACGGCACCTGGTCGCTGCGAATTACCGATTTATACGGAGGAGACTCAGGCAACCTGTTGAGCTGGAGTCTTACATTCGGCAGTAATCCTGCAAACAATATTGGCTTTACATCATCCAATCTTCCGATAGTTGTTCTCAACACAAATAATCAAAGCATCCCGTCCGGCCCAAAAATTATGGCGGATATGGGCATTATCGACAACGGCCCGAGTGTGCGCAACTATCTTACTGATCCGTTTAACAACTACAACGGAAAAATTGGAATTGATGTGCGGGGAAACTACTCAGCAATTCTGCCGCAAAAACCCTACGGTATCGAAACCCGCGATATTAACGGTAATTCGCTGAATGTTTCTCTGCTCGGAATGCCGGCTGAAAACGATTGGGCTTTGCTTGCTAATTACAACGATAAATCGTTTCTGCGCAACCTGCTTGCTTTCGATTTGTTTGAGCAAACCGATCACTATGCGCCGCGCGCAAAACTTGTGGAAGTTGTACTCAATGGCGAATATCAGGGCGTTTATTTACTTTGCGAAACCATTAAGCGAGATGCCAACCGTGTTGACATTGCCAAATTAGATCCCAATGAAACAACCTGGCCCGATGTATCCGGCGGCTATATGCTGAAAATAGACTATTGGGATAATTCCAATTCATGGCAATTGGCTTACAATCCGATCGGCTATCCGGCATTTGATATACACATGGTATATGTATATCCCGCTCCTGATGTGATTGTGCCACAGCAGGAAAGCTATATTCAGCAGTTTATGAATGATTATGAAACTGCTCTTTACGGAACAAATTTTGCCGATACTGCAAACGGTTATCGAAAATACATCAGTGTGCGTTCGTTTTTGGATTACTGGATTGTAAATGAGCTGGCGCGTAATGTTGATGGGCACAAGAAAAGCTGTTATTATTACAAAGAAAAAGACAATGCAAACGGAACAATTGGGAAAATGAAAGCCGGGCCGGTTTGGGATTTCGATTGGGCATGGAAAAATATTCCGGGATGTGTAAATTCGGAAATGACCGACGGTTCAGGCTGGTCTTACTTAGTAAACGACTGTGGCCCTGACGTTAATTCGCCTGCTTGGTATGTGCGCCTGCTTCAGGACTCATCATTTGCTAATCAGTTGCATTGCCGTTGGTTTGAACTTCGGCAAACCGTATTAGATACCAACTATTTGTTTACGTACATAGATTCGGTTGCGACTTTGGTAAACGAAGCACAGCAGCGGCATTACGATTATTGGGGACACATGGGACAAGCCACAGGAGCTCCCGAAGTTGATCCTCCGGCGCAATCGTATCAGGAAGAGGTTGACCGGCTCAAGCAGTTTATTCGTTTGCGTTTGACCTGGCTTGATGCCAATATGCCCGGCACCATGAACGGCTGCAATCTTACATCGGTAGAAACAGTAAGCAATGCAGCACCCAATGCTTCTGCATTCCCGAATCCATTTACCGGGCAACTAACGGTCCAACTGCAACTCGCGCAGCCCGAACAGGTTCAGCTTTCGCTCACCGATATGGCTGGCCGCAATGTGCTTTCGATGCCGGTTCAGCAACTTGCAGCAGGTTCTCAGCAACTACAATTAGACACACGCAACCTGCCCGCAGGAGTTTATCTGCTGCGTATTGAAAGCGGTGATACTGCGCGTACTTTGCGTGTTGTGAAGGGGGAATAAGTTTTCACCTCAGCGATTCATCACTTCCGTTTGCCGCTTGATAGAGGCTTTGTGCAGCAACTGGCAGAGTTCGGTAATTATCTCACGTTCGATGCCAAGGGCTTCGCCCTGCGCGGTGCGTGAGCGGAGGATTTCGAGCCAGCGTTCGATTTGGAGAATGGTTACGCTGTGCTCTTTTTTGTAGGCACCTATTTCTTCAACTACTTGCATGCGCCGTGCAAGTGCTTGTACCATTTCAGCATCAATACCGTCGATAACTGTGCGAAGTGAGTTGAGGTGTTTCCCAAAATCTTCATCGCCGCAGCCGGGTTCACGCACAACTAATTTTGCAAGTATCTGATGCAGCAGTGCAGGAGTGAGTTGCTGCGCAGCATCACTCAGCGCTGTAGCCGGATCGCGGTGCGTTTCAATCATCAGACCGTCAACATTAAGATCGAGCGCTTGCTGTGCCACCGATTCGATAAGATCGCGCCGACCGCTGATGTGGCTCGGATCGTTAATAATCGGAAGTTCCGGACAGGCGCTGCGCAAAGCAATAGCCATTTCCCAAAGCGGAGCATTGCGGTACTGCGTTTTGGTACCGGTGCTGAATCCGCGGTGAATAGCCGCCAGTTTGCGGATGCCTGCGCGGTTGAGCCGTTCGAGTGCGCCAAACCACAATTGCAAATCAGGATTCACCGGATTTTTAATGAGCACCGGAATATCAACGCCTTTAAGCACATCCGCAATTTCCTGCACCGAGAACGGGTTTACAGTTGTACGCGCACCAATCCACAGCACATCAATTCCGGCTTTGAGCGCCATTTCGGTATGTGCTGCGGTGGCAATTTCTATGGTTACCGGCAAACCGGTTTCGGCTTTTACGCGCTGCATCCACGGGAGCGCCTGCTCGCCCATGCCTTCGAATGCGCCGGGACGGGTGCGGGGCTTCCAAACACCTGCTCTGAACAGCGAGGCTTGTCCGGCGGCGGCAATGGCTTTGGCGGTTTCCAGCACCTGCTCTTCCGACTCAGCCCCGCAGGGGCCGGCAATCAGAATTTTTTTCCAGCGGGCAGGAAGCCAGTTACTTATCGGCTCAAGATCAAGATGCAGTTGCGTATCGGGCATAGTACAATGTAAACAACCGAAACCGTTATCTGTTCCGGTCAATGTGTATGCAAAGGTAAGCGGCCGGAATACATTTTACCCTTTTTGAGGTATTGTGCTGCCCGAAAGCTGTTCCGTTCTTTGCATCGTGAATCCGCTTCTTCTTCGTCCGCAAACTTCTGCCGAAAACACAGCACCTGCCTGTTTCGGTTGTTCGTGGCAGCAAATGGCTATCGAACTCAAGAAAAAGAAGAAGGATTGCTGCAAAGCGTGGAAAGAAAAAAAGCGCTGCAAAAAATGCCCGGCGCATTCTTAGCAATACCTCAGGTATAATTAATCTTGCAGCACTGCTGTTGCCTTACTCCGATTTTATCAGTTGCTGTGTCCAAGCACTGTTGCCCGCCGAAACGCGCAGCATATAAACACCCGCGCTTAAATCTTCGGGAACAATCAAGCTGTATGCTTGCGAAGCTCCCGAAACAAATTGCTGCGTATGTACAATTTGTCCGAGCGAATTAATCAGCACAGCCTGCACAGGTTCGCCCGAAGATCCGCTCAGCGTAAACTGGATGCTGCCTGAGAACGGATTCGGAAAAGCATAACCTTGCAATGTTTGGGTTTCTGAAATACCGGTAAGGTTGCAGTTCGGATTTCCCGGAAGGTTGTTATCAAGCCAAACACCGCGCTGCTGAATCCAAAGTTTAAGCTCTGTAATTTCTCCGGCATAGTCAGCTGGAATCGGCGAAGGATTAGGCCAAACATAAGTTCCTAAAATAGGCCAAACCCGAAAATTGCGTTCTTGACTTTCGTTCAGGTACAATGCCATTGAATCACAATAATTATACAAAGATTGCTGACTCAATATTGTTTGCCGCAATTCCTGCCAGCGGCATTGCACTTTATTGGTAAAGGCTGTATCCTGCACCAAACGGGCCCACCAGAAAGGAACTTCTTCGCCGCCCGGACAAATTACACTTGTGTTGTAAGCCCAGCCGTTTGTGAGAAAAGCATCACAGTAATCAGCATTGTTCCAGCTAAGGTCATAGTCCCATGCCGGGCCGATAAATAACTTCCCGCCATCAGAATCTTTTTTCTTGTATAGAAATGTGGATAGTCTGTAGCCATCAACATTCTTGCTGAATTCGTTCAGAATAAAATAATCAACAAACGAATTTACATCTATAAAACGCGCATAACCTGTAATCGGATTAGCAAACCCGGGGCCGTTGAGCGCAGTCTCAAAACTGTCAACATAGTTTTGAATGTAGGTTTGCTGCTGCGGCACAATATCATCTCCGTTAGGATATACATATTGAATGAAAACCTGTCCGCCAGCCGATGCCGGATAATTACTCACCCATCCCGGAGAGTTTTGCCGGTCAACTTTAATAATATAACCTCCGGAAAGCTCATCGCCGCTAATGTCGGTTAGCTGAAGCTTTGCCACATCAACACGATCATTATCACGTTTTATTTTTTCGGTAAATACATAGTTGCCCACATACTCACCGTTAATCACCAGTTCCACATGCTGCGTACGTGGCGCATACCAACCCATATCTCGCGCAAGCTGATAGGTAAGCGCATTATTAAGTAATGATTTATCAGAATAGTTAGCTGCCAGAATCCAGTCACTTTCTTTTGGCATTCCAAACATCGACGAGTCGATATCATTTCCGTTTACATCCCAAAGTTCAATGCCATACGGTTTCTTGGGCATACCCTGCGAACTTGCTCCGCGAAATTCGATGCCAATTTTTCCATTGTAATGATTAAACGGATCACTCATATAATTTCGCGCTGTTCCGTTCCAGATCACACCCATATCAGCCATTATTTTCGGCTCATCCTGAATAGTTTGGTTATTTGTATTGATAACAACGATGGGTAAATTAGATGAGACAAAAGGAATATAGGTAGCAGGATTGCTGCCAAAAGTTATGCTCCAAGATAACAAACGACCGTTATCAGCCGGATAAGTATCTGTGATGCTCAGTGTCCACACACCGTTTCCGTTTTGTCCGTTGTTTACACGCCCCATTTGTCCCATAGGTTTGAACGTGCCGGTAAACGGTGCTGTGCCTTGTGTAATGGTTTGCGTTGCAAAGAAGTTGAAGCAGGTGTTGGTGTAATTATCATCTGAACCACCCTGCCCGGCTACAAGCATACCGTAGGTTCCGTCTGGCGCAACAATGTAAATTTCCAAATCAGCATTCCAGGTATGCAGCAGATCAATGCACACCGTTTCGAGACCGAAAAAGTTGGTATCAATAGTTGCAGGCGATAAACCGGTAACTGTAGTGGTATATGTTGTAGTTGCGTAATCGTAAATTGAATCTCCGGTAGCGGTAAATGTTTGGGCGTTGAACTGAAGAGAGATACCAGCCGCAATAATTAGCGAGAGTAATTTTAACTTCATACGATGATAAAATTTAGTGTTGAGCAGTCTAAGTTAAGAAATTATCATGCGTAAAATCAGCAGGTTAAGTACGTTAAAAATCGGGAAGGCTTGTTCTTTATGTAATTTGGCACCGTGAACACACGCTGGACCATGCTGCCCGAAGCGCACGCCGGATTTGCCCATGTACTGGGAATTGATCTTGGCGTACCTCCGCTTATTGCCGGATTGCTTGTACAGCGCGGTATTCAGAGCTTTGAAGATGCCCGGAAATTTTTTCGCCCGGCACTGACTGATTTGCATGATCCGTTTTTAATGCGCGATATGGATAAAGCCACCGCCCGCATTAAAATTGCAATTGAACAGGGCGAAAAAATATTGGTTTACGGCGATTATGATGTTGACGGCACAACAGCCGTTGCCCTGATGTGGAGCTATCTGCGCAGCCGGAATGCAAATGCCGGTTACTACATTCCCGACCGCTACAAAGAAGGTTACGGAATTTCTACAGCCGGAATTGAATTTGCGGCAGCGCACGGTTATTCGCTGATTATTGCGCTCGATTGCGGCATTAAATCTGTTGACAAAGTAGCTTTTGCCAACAGCCTCCGGGTCGATTTTATCATCTGCGACCATCACCGCCCCGGCGATACATTGCCAGATGCCGTTGCCGTGCTGGATCCAAAGCGCAATGACTGCAGCTATCCGTATGACGAACTTACCGGCTGCGGAATTGGGTTTAAGCTTATACAGGCATTGGAACAGCTTCGCGGCAACACAGCCGAACAGCTTGCACCGTATCTCGACCTTGTAGCTGTGAGCATTGCAGCCGATATTGTGCCGATGACCGGCGAAAACCGGGTGCTCACTACATTCGGACTTGAACGCATCAACACACAACCACGGCCGGGATTTGCGGCTATTCTCAAACTGGCAAAAAACAAAAGCGCTGTAACCGTCAGCGATCTGGTGTTCCTGCTTGCGCCGCGCATTAATGCCGCCGGACGTGTGCAGCACGGTACAAAAGCGGTTGAACTGCTTGTGTCTGACAATGAAGCCGCTGCCGAAATTGCCGGTGAAGAAATTCAGCGCAATAATATCGAACGCAAAGACCTCGATACACGCATCACCATTGAAGCATTGCAGCAGATTGATTTACGACCCGAATGGCAAAACAATAAATCGACGGTAGTATTTGATTCGGGCTGGCACAAAGGCGTTGTGGGCATTGTAGCTTCAAGGCTTATCGACCGCTACTACAGACCAACCGTAGTGTTAACAGCTACAGACGGCATTGCAACCGGCTCTGCCCGCTCTGTTCGCGACTTTGATGTTTATCAGGCCATAGAATCCTGCGCCGATTTGCTTACGCAGTTTGGCGGGCACAAGTATGCCGCAGGTCTCTCATTGCCGGCCGAAAATGTAGAGCGGTTTCGCGAACGGTTCGAAGAAGTTGTCAGTGCCACCATTTTGCCCGAACAACTGATTCCCGAAATAACCATTGATGCACGCCTGCCGCTCAAAGACATTGATGCAAAAACAATACGGCTGCTGCGGCAGTTTGCTCCTTTTGGACCCGGAAATATGAACCCGGTGTTTCTTGCGCAAAATGTGGCCGACAGAGGCTGGGCGCGTGTTGTAGGCAACAATCACCTGAAATTCGACCTTATCGACCCTAATTTTCCCGACCGGATTTTTCCCGCCATCGGTTTTGGAATGGGCGAACATATCAACACACTGCAGCGCGGAAAAACCGCCGATGTGTGCTATACCATTGAAGAAAACAGCTGGAACAATACAGTATCCATGCAGCTCAATGTTAAAGGTATTCGCGGCAACTGAGTCGCGGCTTTTTATCACCACCCGACAATATTAATAATGAATGTTGCACTCGACTTCATTATCTTTGCCCAATGAAAACCCGGATTATCGGTCGCCTTTTATTTGCAGCACTTCTGCTTGCTCTTGTACCCGCATCCTGCGTTTCAAAGAAAAAATACAAACAGTCGCAACTTGAACTTACCGAACAGCGACAAATCAGTCAGAACTACAGACTGCGAATAGATACTCTGCAACAGCAGGTGGTGGTTCTTAGCGACAGTGTAAAAAAACTCGACAGTTTGCTCGGTGATGAAAAGCAAAAAGTAATTGCTGCACGCCGAAGCGGCATGACCAAACCTGGTACCCCGGTTAAAAAAAGTTCACTCTCGCGTGAAGATGAAGCCAGCAAGAAATCAGTATTCATGCTTACGTTCGCACGAAATGTAACCTGGCCGGCAACATTCCAGCAATCAAAAATCATTATCGGTGTTATTGATGATGATAATGTTTTTTACAATCAGCTTAAAAAAACATTTGAGGGCAAAACCGCAGGCGGAAAGCCCGTAGAAATTAAAAAGTTTACAATTTACAACATCACAACAGCCAATATCATTTACATCGCGCATAATCAGATCAATAACTTTTCTAAGATCAAAGCTGCAACTAAAAACGAACCGGCACTACTAGTAACCGAAGAAGGCCCTTCAGGATATTCAAATTCACATATCAATTACTATGTAAATGATACGAAGGTTCAATATTCACTCAACAAACCATTGATTGATAAATCAGGGTTAAAAATTTCACAGGATCTGATTAAATACGCCGATAAATAACAGAGCGAAAAACAGAGCGAGAGCGAAAGAGCGAGAGCGGATTCACCATGTGATCGCTCTCGCTCTGTTTCACGCTCTGTCAACCGCTCTCGCTCTGTTTCTCGCTCTGTCAACCGCTCTGTTTCTCGCTCTGTTTCCCCGCTCTGTTATTAGCTACATAAAGCATAACCGGCACACCAATAATTGTTGGCAATAGCCAAAGCCATATTGCCGGTATAAATGGAAACCAGTTATCGTTATTAACTAGAAAAGCTGTTGTTGCTGCAATGTAACTCACAGCCATCCCGCGAATATGCATACGCAGCCAATGTTTCGGGTCTGGGGCGCTGCTGCGGAATGTTTTATAATAATCGTATGAAACAAAAATGCCGAGTGCTCCAAATATCAAAGCCACAATTCCGAAAACTCCTCCGGCCAGCATAATGCGGATTCCCCAGCCAATGAGCCCTGCACCCATTACTGCATTTACTATAACCAGCAGCCAATCGGCAATGCGCGGCGGCTGTTCTGATCCGCCTTTCTTCCGATATAAAATCCGGTAGCCGCGTGCAGCCGACTCGAATGAGATAAATGCCAGAAAAAAGAAAAACCATTTATTGAAAAGCGCTCCGATTACTGCTGCTGTAAAACAGGAAACAGCCATTGCCCAGAAATAAACTTTCCCCGAAAAACGATGTGCCCTCCCTCCTTTTGCTGTGAGCATTGCAGAAAGACCAAACGAAAGCGCAGAAAAACCCGCGATAACATGAACAATAACTAAAAGGCGATGAATGGTTTCCATACGAATAAAAAATCCGGCAGCACAAACTTACGCGAATGCTGCCGGAATATATGCATAGCTATAATTAATGCCAGATTGAAATGATAATGCCGCAAACAATTGTACCAAGTACATGATAACCTGCGTCAATACACAAAAGCTTAAACGACTTGGATGTGTATGTATAATTTATACCCATGCAGCAGGTAATTATTGCTCCGGAAAACAGTCCTACTTTAATTCCGCTCATCACTGTTTGTGAGTAAAGTGCAGAGACAAGAAAGCCCACAAGTACTGCAATTACAATTGTAAGAACGCCTGTGATCGTCATAAGCATTGGCATTTGCTTCTTTGCTTTTTCAGGATCAATCGAAAGGTTATGACCTTCAGCCCACGCTTTACCAAACACAGCCTGCTGATACCAGATTGCGCCAACTGCAAAATAAGCCAATCCGGCTACAATGATTGCCAGCCAGTTGGCATTGGAGAGGAAATGATTCAGAAACATGTTGAGTGCGTTTTTTGTTTGAAACTGAAAGATAAACTATTTTACCTCACAGCACAAACAGCACTAATACCCCAGAAAATTAACTACATCTTCGTCATAACGAAGTGCTGTATTCAGCATAAAAATTCCGCCGAGATCTTTTTTGTCAAATGAGGCTTTCTCTAACATTTCCCCTGCAAGAGCCAGAGCCTCTTCTTTATTATTTTCAAAAACATAATACCTCAGCAAACTGGTATAACAATACTGGCGCGTTTCGTTTGATGAGGTTGCTACTGCCTTTTTCAGATACGTCTCCGCTTCAGTTTTTTTCTTCAGTCCGTAATAAGCTCCGCCCCGCAAGACATCAAGCATCGGATCATGCACAACTTCATCAAGCGCATTAACTGACTCGAGCAAACGCAGGTGATTAGAGATATTTATGCAGCATTCGGCCGTCAAAAAATATAATCCCGCTTTCATCTTCGATGCATTGGCGGTGCGGCTCATCAAACGTTCAGTTCGCATTGAATCGCTGGAAAATGAACATGCCCGCATTTCAAGTAATTGCACGGTCATACTTTCCTGAAGTTTAGATGGCAATTGTTTGATTTTTTCCTTTGCAATAACACCAGCTCCTCTGTTAATTTTATCATCAATCTCCGCAATCTCCGCAATCATTGTACTGATCTGAAAAAGCATTGCATCTTTTCCGGGCAGCAGCTTGTTGTTATCGATAAAAGCAACTTTATACAAGTCAATCATTCGTTCCTCAAATGTCATTCCGTGACTGAACAATATAACATCATCAATCAATAATTTTTCTGTTCCCGGAATCACTTTCACACCGAGGTAATCGACGCCGCCATCTTTAAAACTGCGGAAGTAAATTATTGCCGTATCACCTGTTTTTTGCGTGCTGAGGTGCTTAAACAAATCATGATCCCTGCGTGTGGTCAGCCCCGCAACCATTGTACTTATTTCTGTCGAAAAAACTGTTGCGGCATCACCCTCGGCCAACATGCCAACCTCAACAGCTTTCAGAAATCGGCTGCGCATTTCGGCAAAGTTGAGCCTGCGCATAATATACGACGAGTCGCCTGTGCGGATTGCAAAGCCCAAACTATCCGTAAACTGTTTGTAGTCGGCGTCCGAATAACTGCGCCGGGGTTGTTCTTCTTTGCATGATGCAACAAAAATAATTGCCGTACAAATCAGAGGCAATAATCTGTAGAACGCAAGCATAATAATCGGGATTATAATTTAGCTTATTATAACTTAATACATACGTTTTTTGCCTCAGTAAAAAAGCGCAATGCCTCAAAACCACCTTCGCGTCCAACACCCGATTGTTTAACTCCGCCAAACGGAGTGCGCAAATCGCGAAGCAGCCAGCAGTTAATCCATACTATTCCACTTTCGAGCAATGCGGCTACGCGGTGTGCGCGTGTAAGGTGCTGCGTCCATACACTGGCGGCAAGTCCGTACTGTGTGCTGTTGGCCATCATCAGCGCTTCTTCTTCTGTATCGAATGGTGTTATTGTAACTACCGGCCCGAAAATTTCTTCCTGATTGGTACGGCAGTTATAACTGAGACCTTCAATTACAGTTGGTGCAATGTACCAGCCATTGCTGAGTTCGCCGGTCATCATTACACGATGTCCGCCGCACAGCACAGTGCCGCCTTCCTGTTTGGCGAGTTCAACATACGAAAGCACTTTCTCCATGTGCGGCTGCGAAACAACTGCGCCGAGGCGAGTGCCATCGTGCGAAGGATCACCGGGAACAAGTTGCTGCACGCGCTCTACAAATGCTGCTTTGAATTTTTCGTAAAGCGGCCGCTCAACCAAAATACGCGAACCGCAGAGGCAAATTTGTCCCTGATTGGCAAAAGACGATTGCACGGTGGTTTTAATCATCTGCTCAAAATCGCAATCAGCAAAAATGATATTTGGATTTTTGCCGCCGAGTTCGAGCGAGAGTTTTTTGAACATAGGTGCCGCCGTAGCCGCAATGCCCGCACCGGTTTTAGTGCCGCCGGTAAACGAAATGGCTTTGATTTCGGGATGTGCAACAATGGCTTGTCCGGCGCGACCACCAAGGCCATGCACAATGTTAAGCACACCCGGCGGCAATCCGGCTTCGATGCAAAGTTCGGAAAGCAGGAACGCCGTCATCGGTGTAATTTCCGAAGGCTTGGCTACAACGCAATTTCCTGCAGCAAGTGCCGGAGCAATTTTCCATGTAAATAAATACAGTGGCAAATTCCACGGCGAGATGCAACCCACAACACCTATCGGCTGACGCATCGTGTAATTGATGGCGCTGTTTTCCATAATGTGCGATTCGGCGGCAAAGTGCATAATGGCCGTTGCAAAAAACTCGAAATTGCTGATGCCTCGCGGAATATCAACAGCACGCGCCAGCGAAATTGGTTTGCCGTTGTCTTTTGATTCTGCCTGCGCCATTTTCTCCGTATCGCGACGAATGAGATCAGCAATCTTCATCATGATCTTTGCACGCTGCTCGGCCGGTGTAGCCGCCCAGCCCGGGAATGCAGCTTTAGCCGCTTCCACAGCCGCCTGCACATCGCGCTCATCCGAATCAGGAATGAGCGAATAAACTGCGCCGGTAGCAGGGTGAAAGTTGTCGATATATGTGCCGCCTGCAGGAGAAACAAGCTGACCGTTGATGTAGTTGGCGAGGTGTTGCATAGTGGGGGTAAAGGTAGGGAGAAGTTAACAAGAAATAGGGCCTTTGAATCTACTGTTCTTTGCCCTTATTTAATGGAAGCAGATCGCTAACTAAAGTATAAAAACTATTTTGTGACATAAGCTGATCGATTATTTTCTGAACTCATATTCCCACCTGTATTGTCGTGGAGAAATTATTCCATTTGTAAAGGAAGAATATGACTCAATTAAGCAATTACTATTGTATGTATATCTGGTTAACCGCCTATATTTATCCCCATCAAAAAATTCAACTTCACATAACTGACCACAACAATAAGTAAACTTGTATGTTTCGGGTTTACGAGGAAAGAATTCGCTAATATACCTTTGACTGGCAAAAATCATTCTACCCGCTGTGTCGTATGCAAAAGAATCAATCTGACATTCTTTTCCGATTTCACGGCAACTGTCTTTCAATATCATCAATCCCTGCTCATTGTAGGTAGTATAGTTACGTGCCAGTGTATCGCCGTTTTTACCTGTTGTAAATCTGCTGATCAACTGCCCTTCAGTATTGTATTTATAGTAAATAACAGATTTTTCAAATGGTGTATTTATTTTTCCCAGATCCACTTCTTCAATCAGATTCCCATTCGAATCATACTTGTAATATTTCTCTGACAGTATAACGTTTGGTTGTTTATCGTCACTCTCATAGCTTATTTCATGTACTTTTTTATTTAGTAAAGTATCATACTCTACAAACCTTTCTAATTTTAGAATCGTATCGGTTTCATAATTCGGACCCGGTATCGGAGGTGGGGCAAGGAATTTTTTATTATAATATTCCCATTCTATAATTTGTCGAATTCCTCCCTGAGTATATACCTTTTTTCTCGTTAGCCGGTTAGAAGCATACCGAACCATTATATAATCATTATTTGAATCATTTGTGTAACGCACGTAAATGATTTCGTCATCAACAAATGCACGGCGTGACGGAGACTTATACCATATTATTCTCCCTTTTGCATCATATTTCCATTCTGTCGTATCCGTATACTTCCAATCCACCATATAACCCCATTCATCCATTATAGATTTGGCAATAATATTCAAGTGGGTGTGTTTAACCAGATTTCCCAAGGTATCATATTCAAAAGTTTCTGTAGTTAGACCAGTCGTATCCATATATATACTATCCACCAAATCACCCCATTCATCTGTTATAGACTTGGGAATAACATTCAAGGAGGTGAGTTTAATGCGATTTCCAAAACTATCATATTCTAAAAATTCAGTAGTTACAATAGATCCAGTATCCTGTACTTTACGTGATTGAACTCTCTTCCCTGTCTGGTTATAAGTAATTTCTTCTGTGTAAAATAGCTCTCCACCTCTATTTAATACATATTTTAACAAATTGCCGGTACTGTCGAAATCATAAATTTGATCAGTATATAAATATTCTGTATTACCTACGCGATCCTGTAGTACTATTTTTTTACGTATTCCATTTGGATAATACCGATATTGTTTTAACGTTGTGAGTTTACCCATTCTATAATCTATTGAATCAAGTATCAGACTATCAGCAGTCCATCTGATATATGTTGAGTCGAATGTGGAAAAATGTGGATATCTGGCTGAATAATGAATAAACGAATCTTTTTTGTATAACATAATCAGATTTGATTGAACTTGTTTACAAGTAGCACATTGAGGAGAACTCGTGCGTATTGTATAGCCAAAATCCGTATTATATTCATATGTCTTTGTAAATGGAGCTGCTTGTTTGTCATAGTAGGTCAATAATTTAATTATTCTTCCCAGTGTATCATACTCTGCAGTGTACCTCAATTTTTTTTCCTGATAGTAATTAATTTTTCTGATATTAAGTGACGCATTAACACTATCCCATGCATATATGTCCGGCTCATCTAAATGGGGTAAAACGGGTGTTTTTTGAGCAAAACAGTAAATACTGAAACTTAAATTCAGTAACAGCAATATGATATTTTGAAACTGTTTCATTGATCTGTTTTCCTGATTGGTTCAACCCCAATTTCACCTTCTTCAAGCCATCCTGATAATTTATCTTTATGTGGATTTAATTCGTATTGATACCTATTGCCAGTTGTTTCTGGTATTTGGATAAAAATCTGTGCAGCTTCGCATAAACTGTTTTGAGTTTAGTAGTTGACCTTATATATAGTTGGCGAGGTGTTGCATAGTGGGGGTAAAGGTAGGAAGAAGTTGTTTTTGATTTTGTACTCCTCCTACCGCCCCATCTTCCCGCGTATCACCTCCTCCACCGGCCGCTGCTCTATCCGGCTGTCTAACCACGCTAAAATATCGAAGTAATGAAATGCGCGTTTTTCGAAGCGTTTGCTTTGCAACGGAATCAGTTTTGCTCGAAGCTCAAGAAAATGTTTGCGTAATTCGCGCTCACGCATATTCCGATGCAGGCCGCGCAGGAATTTGAGAATGTGCCGGTGATACGCCGAAAGCTGGCCTTTTGAAAGCAAATAACGGTACAACGCACGCAAGTGTGACTCTGCTTCTTCGTCCTTGCCCAATTCGTGATAACAGATGAGTGCAAGCATACGTGCAAAACCGTGAAGGTCTTCGCGCACAGCAATATCGCGCTCGCGAATGATGCGGCCGAGCCAGTGTAAGGCACGTTTGTGTTGACCGGCACCTACATACAGACAGGCGATTTTGTAGTAAAACAGCAGCACCGAATTGTGATCGAGCAGCGGCACAAACTTGTTCAGTTCGCCTTCGAGGCGTGCTACAATGCGGATTCCGGCACTGAACTCACCGCGCATAAAATGCTTGTTGATTTCATGAATGTAAATGGTGCGGAACAGATTGAGCTGTATGTTTTCTGTTGCTGCTGCTTTGTGCCGTTTAAGCGCAACCAAGCGCCGGTGTGTTTGCTCAAGCCCTTCGGTAAGACCAAGTTTATTCTGTCCAACCATCAATGCATTCAACGCGCGAATATACATTTCTGTATAGGTGCTGATGAGTGCCGGATGTTCATCATAAATCTTCACCCAGCTTTGTGCGGCGCGATAACCGGTTTTAAAATCTTGTGTGTAAAAACTAAAACCTGTTTGCGCGAGATAGTGATATTGCTGCTCGGCAGGAAGCAATTGCTTTGCATCGGCTTCGGGCAGCAGACGTGTGAAAAATCGCGTTACTTCATCCAAATCGGCACGGCTGCGGATGAATCCGGTTTTGATGTAACGGCTGTTGAGCTCAAGAATGAGATTGGTGTATCGCCCGATGCGGTCGATGGATGCGGCTACCTGTGCCGACTGCGCTGCAATCTGCTGCACACGCTGCCGGTGACCGGCCGAAACGGTATGCCGTAAAGCCAGCTTTTCCAACTCAAGCAATTCGGGAAGTATCGAAAAGCTTTGGTGTTCGAGTGCTAATCGCTTTGCACGATCGGCGATGCGCAAACAATCGGCATATAAACATTTGTCGTAAAGCACACGCGCATTACCCAACAACTGCTGCAAGCGTGCAGCCGATGAATGTTGCTGCTGCAATTGCTGAATACAAGTGAGCAGATAATCGTATAAAAAGTATTTGAGATTGGGGAGTTGTTTGCGCGTAATATCAGGTTCCAGTTTCAGCAATGCTGCTTCATCATAAACATGCTGCTTTTCGATACGGTCAAACAATTTTACAAACTTCAGCTTCCCGATATCACCAATTTGTGCAGCCTGAAGTTTGAAGTATCGTTTTTCACCCTTGCTCATCCGGTGAATAAGTTCAAAAAGTGATGTTGAAGTATCTTTAGACATCGTATTAAAAGAGCTTTTAAAATCAGTAATATCAACTAAAATACGTTTTTATATCATTTTAGGCAAAAGATAATAATTGAAGTTTGTTTGCTGCGTTCGGCACTTACCGGAATAGCTTTGTATGTTTAACATATTTAGCTTATGAATATTATTCCTCCTTTCAGCGCAGCCATTACAGGTGTCGGTGTATTTGTTCCTGAAAACAAACTCACCAATGCCGACATCGAAAAAATGGTGGATACTACCGACGAATGGATTTTTGAACGAAGCGGTGTGCGCGAAAGGCGTATTCTTAACGAACCCGGAAAAGGCAGCGGCTATTTGGGTTTTCGGGCCGTGCAGAACCTGATTGAGAAAACGGGCATTGATCCGCTCAGCATTGAACTTATCATTTTTTCAACGGCAACGCCCGATCATCAGTTTCCGGCTACGGCCAACGAAGTGGCGCATCTTGCAGGTGCAACACGCTCATGGAGTTTTGATTTGATGGGCGCCTGCTCCGGCTTTCTGTATGCGCTTCAGGTTGGCCGACAGTTTATAGAAAACGGTACACACAAACGCGTTGTGGTTGTGGGTGCCGATAAAATGTCGTCGGTAGTTGATTATACCGACAGGCGCACTTGCATTTTGTTTGGCGATGGCGGCGGGGCGGTTTTACTCGAAGCCGACCACAGCGGAAACGGAATGCTTGATGCGCGGCTTTATACCGAAGGCAGCGCCCGCGAATTTTTGTATCAGCCTGCCGGAGGAAGTGTGCAACCGGCTTCTGTTGAAACGGTGCAGCAGAAACAGCATTTCATTCACATGAGCGGACAATCGGTTTTTAAAGTTGCGGTGCAGAAAATGGCCGATGCTGCCGAAGAGCTCATGCAGCGCAATGGTCTCAGCAGCGATGATGTGGCATTCTTAGTTCCGCATCAGGCCAACAAGCGCATCATTGAAGCCACTGCACAGCGCATGGGAATTGGCATGAACAAAGTAATGCTGAACATTGAACGTTACGGAAACACCACCTGCGCTACTATTCCGCTTTGCCTTGCCGAATGGGAAAATCAATTGCATACTGGCGACAAACTCATCCTCACCACATTCGGAGCCGGATTTACCTGGGGCGGCATTTACCTGCGCTGGGCGTATAATCCGAAGCCTGCCGCAAAGCGTGAAACAGCAGCGCCGGAAGCTGAAGTGGTTGGGTGATTAGTTGTACCGGAACAATTTTTTATTCCTGTGCCAAAATTTCTCTAAGCTCTCTGGCTTCTTTTCTATATTCTTTTTCAAATACATTATAAGGCTTTGAATAAAGCTTCGGGTTTTGATCTACAATAATCCGCACGGCTTTTGTCATTCCCATATACGCCTTTCTGAAAGAACGAGGGGCGTTCAGCCCAGTCATTACAACAAAGTCCTGAATTCCTTTTCTTACATTCAATGAGTCGGCATGTTTTATTACTTGTGCCGCATAGTTTCTGTATCGTTCGTCGTTTGTACTTCTATAATAAACCGCAGCCGAAAACAGCAGTTTCCCCATTAGGTAGTGCTCATCGGTATTAACAAACCCAAGCATCGGGTTTTTACCGTAACGCACTCTTACACTTACCGCCTCAGCACCAAATGTGTCTTTGTAAAAATTATAAAGTGGTTTTAATCGTTCATCCGGTTCGTTATCAAACCTCAGTCTTTCTTTTAGATCTTTCGCGTATTGTGTTGCAAAATCAATGTTAAATTTTTCATCTTTTTCCGGCAAATATGATTTGGGTATCTTGTCTGTATATGTAATTGTTTACTTCTTATAATTTGCGTTTTTATCAATATCGTAGTATCGAACAACGCCCTGATCATTATTACAAATAAGTTCGTGTAACGATTCACGACCATTCAGATAACGGTAAATATCAAGTTCGTCTGTTTCAAAACAAAGCCAGCGATTTAATGTTTTGCTGCTGTCAACCCAAAGCATTAAATAATCTCTGTGCCCTCTGTCTGCAAAATGTGACAAAACCGGGCCTTCAAACCAAATCAAATCTCCAAGCTTATTAAGCGCGGGAACCGGATTTTCTTTTTCTGTTCCTTCAAGCTTTTTCATACTTATAATTTCTCTGTAATTGTAAATCTTGTTACAAAGTTACACTGTTTGTAATGATGAAAATTAATGTGCCCATTAGCATCAGGATCTGATCCGAGTCCGTCGTCGTGCAATAACTTTCCCGAAGCAATATTTGTCCCCAGTCTTTTATGAGCATTTTTCATTATTTTCTTCAAATGGACAAAAGCCTCACGGCTTGCCTCAATTGTACTATGAAAAGATAGTGCATAATATTCACATTTCTCTTTATCTGTCTTATCATTTAACACAGGAGGGTTCTTTTCTGCCTGTGCTTTGAAATTCTTTTCATCTTCCATACTATCAAAAACCCATCTGAATACCTTTTTATTGTATTGGCGATAATTCTTTGGCGGACAGGGCTGAACTAGTAATTTAATCTGCTCATTGTAATAATATTCCATGTATTAGACACTATACCGATTAATTGACTAAACAAATTTAGCTTCGATTCTCAAGTTATGCAAAGCACAGCAAATAAGCATAAGTCTGTCTTCGCGGCCATATAGTCTTCCTCTGTATGTT
>JBKDHA010000245.1:0-30468 GCA_046335555.1 Bacteroidota bacterium | reverse complement strand
AGAATTGTTTACCAATCAACTCCTGATCTTTTCAGATTGAAGCGGGCTTGCTTTTGAAATGCAAAGGAGAAATCCAATGAAATCAACCATTCTGAATCGGAAATATCTCTATTGGGAATTATCCCGGACAGTAGTGATATTTTTTAATTTCTTAACAAAATGCAGCGGCATCGGGGTTCAGCGCCTGTAGTTTTTCGGGCTCATCGCCAAGCAAAAAACGGAAGCCGGAGAACTGAAAAGCCGGAGCTACCGTGCATCCGCAGAGGGTGTAAGCTCCCCGGCTGCGCACTGCCTGATACCAGCCGGCAGGAACTACAGCCGAAGGCTGCGCATCGGGACCGGGTTGTGCCAGGCAAATAATCTTCAGCTCAGTAAGTTCGGGATTGGCAAGCCAGAGTTCAAGCTCATCGCCTTCATGCCAGTGCCAGATCTCATCGGCATCAACTACATGCAAGCGACTTATTTCATTACGCTGCAACAGATAATAAATAGAAGTTACAGCACTTCGCGGCGAACCATTGGTTAGTTCTACTAATTGCTGCGAACGAAAATGCTCTGCATAATATCCGCCTTCGGGATGCGGCTGCATGTGCAGGTGACGAATCAGATATGCGGCCCGGCTTTCGGTTTTCATAATTGTAAGATTTTCCGCAAAGGTCAAAAAAAGAACGCACCGGGCTGCGAAACCGGTGCGTTCAAAATTGCACGAAACAGATTCTCCTACATTTTTACTTAACCAGACCGTGGGAGGCTGCTGTAAATAAGACGCACAACCATGAGGAGAAGTTACTGTACTGCAATTATTTTTTTTGCGCGGCATTACGCATACTGTCGGCCATGCGCTCAATTTTCAGATCGAGGTTTTGCTTGGCCTTGGCGGCACTGTCTGACTGTGCATTGTATGCTGAAGCTCCGGGATGCCCTTCTGTGTCCAGCCCCTGACAATCAATACAATTCAGCATATCCCGGCCCATGAGCCAGCGGCGGCCCGCCATTTTTGGATCATAGGTGTTCTGTTCGTTATCTACGTTTTTAAGAATCTCGCGGGTGCTTTCATCGAGATCAACCACTTTGCCTGCGGGTACATACAATTCGAGCTCAATTTCCTGCGCTCTCCATTTCTGATCGTGCCCAATCATAAACGATCCGGGAATAATAAGGCGGTTTCCTTCCTGAACAAGCTGAAATCTGATTTCGTTGGCCAATTGTTCGGCCTCAACACGGGTGCTGCCTTGAGAATACTTGTGGATCACCAGCTCAAATTCACCGGATTTTGAGGGGAAAATGTTCAGTTTAGTCGTGCCAAATTTCATTCCCTCTTTGGTAATGGTAAAGTAGGAGTAACGGCGGTCAGTGCTTTTGTGGTTTTTATGCCGGTTATTATAACTTTCACTTTCCAGATCTTTGTCAATATCTACAATCACCGTCAAAGTATCAAGTTGGGCATCGGCAAACTTGAAGCGATCTGTGCTGTGGCCGCTGTCGCTAAAATTAGCAGCAACGCCAACGCCGCAATAAATCCCGATAACTAAACCTATTAGCCACAATGACAGTGCAGTATAGCTGATTACTTTAGTTTTTGCTTTAATGCTGAAAAGTGTTCTTATTGCATGATAAATGAGCATCATGGTTGGGATACCGAACACCAGAAAGAAAGCAATTGCAGCTAGAATAAAATCGGTATTACTGCTGAACGGGTTGCGTAAGCTGTGTCCTAATTCATCGGGACCGATACGGTGAAAGGTGAAAGTTGAGGTCAGCAAACCAATTAATATTCCGACACCTGCAACGAGCAGCAGAAAAGCAAAAACACGTCCAACTACTTCAAAAATTCCGCCCAGCACACGTTCAATACCGCTGCCGTTTCGGCGTTCATTTCTGGGCTGATTTCTGGCTGAGCCAAAGTTACGTTTGCCCCAGTCGCTGGCTTCTTCGCCGAGATCTTCAATGCGTCGTTTGAAATTATCAAAATCATCCTTAATGCTTCGGCTGATGTTGTTTACGTCAACCGGCTCGCCGCGCATTTCCAACTTTTCAGCCGTAGTTTCGGCTTTGGGCATTATGATCATTAATATGAAATAGAGCAGTGCCCCGGAACCAAAAACAAAGAAACTGATTGCAAAAGCCAGCCGAATCCAGACATGGTTAATGTCGAAATAATGCCCGAGCCCGGTACAAACACCACCTACAATGCGGTCGTCGGGATCGCGGAACAGGCGGCGGCGGCTGTAGCCTCTTGAACTTGAACCGGCATTCGGTTGTGCAGTTCCGCCAGCTGTATTTCCGGCTTGTTCTTCATCGGTAAACGATTCGGGACTGCCCATAATGGCAATCATTTCGTCCACATCAGCCTTTACAATAACTTCTTTAGAACCGCCGATTTTGGCTTTAAACAATTCAGCAATCCGTGCTTCAATGTCGGCCATAATCTCATCACAACCTTCTTCACGGCTGAAACGGGTGCGCAGCAAATGCAGGTAATTCTGCAATACCTGAAATCCATCTTCCTCAATATGGAATATGATGCCGCTGATATTGATGGTTACCGTCTTGTTCATAGTGTTTCGGAATTATCGGTTGTTGATGTGTTGTTGTTGGTAATGTGCTGCGGATCGTGTGCCGCCTGCGGGGTAAATGGTACAGCGGCCGGAATTGTAGCAGGCTGCCGATGAGTAACTTGACCTACAGAGGCTACTAGTTCATCCCAGGTAGCTTCCAGCTCACGCAAAAAAGCGGTTCCGGTATCGGTAAGCCTGTAGTATTTGCGTGGCGGTCCCGAGGGCGATTCTTCCCAGCGGTAGCTGAGCAAGTCCATGTTTTTGAGGCGGGTAAGCAGCGGATAGAGCGTACCTTCCACAACTACCAACCGTGCCAGTTTCATCCGCTCAATAATCTCTGTCGGATATGCATCTCCGTCTGACAAAATCGAAAGGATGCAAAATTCAAGCACGCCTTTGCGCATTTGCGCTTTAGTGTTTTCGATGTTCATGTTCAGTTTCCTTTAATTAGATGGCCGGAATATTCGCCCGCATAACGGAAGTGTTTGCGAAAGAAGGTAAAATCAGCTACCAGCAGATTTTGGCGCTTTGAATCTTTTACCCGGATAAAATCAGCTTGCACAAAGCGGGTAATACCAATATGCACTGTTTTTACAGTTGCCTGATCTGCAGCGAGCTGTTGCTGAACTGTCGGCGATGACTCCTGAAAAAACAGAATGGTGAAAATGAGTGCTTTCATGGGTTTAATTCGGTTATGTGTATAGCACTTAACTTGACTAAGCAAAGATATATCTATAAGATTGTACTATGCAAGACATAGTACTAAATGAAATTTCAAAATATTGATTATCAGTATAATAATTTTTTTCATGGAGGCGGGATTTCTCCTTAATTTTGCAAAATCGTATCAAAAACAACGCAATGGATCAGTTTTTAGAATCGTTAAATGTCTTCAGTAAGCTTGAAGGATGGATCAATCTGTTAACGTTAATACTCCTCGAAACCGTTTTGGGGATCGATAACATCATTTTTATCTCAATCATTGCCGGAAAACTGAATAAAGAAGATCAGCGCAAGGCTTGGAATCTGGGATTAGTAGTTGCCATGGTTGTTCGTGTAGGTCTTCTGTTTTTCCTTTCGTTTATTATGGGAATGGATAAGGAGTTGTTTACAGTGTTTGATATTGGGTTTACCGGACATGATCTTATCTTGTTCGGAGGAGGTGTATTTCTTATTGTTAAAACCGTTGGCGAAATTCACAACAAAGTTGAAGGTGCAGGCGAGGAAGAAAGTAAATCAAGTAAAGCCAAAGCACTTTTCAGTCAGGTTCTGCTGCAAATTGTGTTGATTGATATTGTATTCTCTTTCGATTCAATACTTACAGCCGTCGGTATCAGCGAATACCTATCAGTAATGGTTTTTGCAGTTATCGCATCAACAATAATTATGATGCTTTTTTCGCGACCGGTTGCCAATTTTGTAGAGCGTCATCCAACTGTAAAAATGCTTGCATTGGCCTTCCTGCTCATGATTGGTCTTATGCTTATTCTAGATTCTGTTCATGTTGAAGTTCCTAAAGCATACGTTTACTGCTCAATGGCTTTTGCTTTTCTGGTGGAGCTGCTCAACATGCGTGTCCGCAAAAAATCGCAGAAGAAACAACAGTAATCAATAGCCTGTCAATAAAAATGGCTGCTTCTGTTTGAGGCAGCCATTTTTTGTTTAGCATATACGTTTTGCTTCGCAGCGATCTTTGATACTTAAAGCTTAATTGGCTCCGGAGGTCCGCCAAATTTGGGTTTGCGTCCAAGCAACTTTACATCTATAACAGCACTTACTCGGGCAAAGTACTCACGCAGTCTGGTTTTGAGCGAGTAATTGGCCGGCACATCTTTCGCATTGTAAGCCACAGCATCAAGTTTATGCGTGTTTGCAATAAACAATGCCCGCTGGTTATGAAATTCCTGCGAAACAATTATTACACTGCTTTGCCCGAAAACCGCTTTGCAGCGTACAACCGAATCCAGCGTTCTGAACCCGGCGAAATCAAGCGTAATACAAGAATCCGGAACGCCGAGGCTGATCAGCGCCTGTTTCATTGCGGTTGATTCATCGTAACCGGCAATGTGGTTATCGCCGCTCACCAAAATATGCTTTACTTTTTTAGCGAGGTAAAGTTCTGCGGCTGCTTCCATACGATAACGGAAGTACAAATTGGTATTGCCCCTTGGTGTTCGCGGACTGGCACCCAGCACAAGTGCAACATTGCGCGCAGGAACATCAGAAATAGAGGTGTAAATCTGTTGCTTTGTGCTGTTTTCTACCCAGATATTGCACACCGCAATAAGTACAATTGCAGAAACCGGCAACCACAAAAAACACTAGCGTTTCAGACGCGAATTGAAAAACCAGCCGATGAATTTTTTCAGCTTTTGCACAGCAGTTATAAAGGAAAAAATAATTCAAGAATGACAAACACCGCAAACACAACGCTTGCAATGCCATTGGTTGTAAAAAATGCACGATTTACTTTGCTAAGATCATCGGGCTTCACTAACGTGTGCTGATAAATAAGCAATCCGCTGAACACAACTGCACCAATCCGATACCACCAGCCAAAACCCTCTGTATAAACCGGAAGCCAGATAAACACTGCAGCAAAAACATGCAGCACTTCCGAAAGCCGTAATGCTCCTTTTTTGCCCAGCAACACAGGCATAGAATTGAGTTTGTTCTCGCGATCAAAAGCTTCATCCTGCAAGGCATAAATCATATCGAAACCGCTCACCCAGCACAAAACTGCAAACGAAAAAAACAACGGAAGCCACGCAAATACGCCAGTTACCGCAAGCCAAGCTCCGATAGGCGCAAGCGCAAGTCCAATACCAAGCACAAGATGACACAGCGCTGTAAACCGCTTCGTTAAACTGTAACCAAGAACAACAGCAAGCGCCACCGGCGAAAGATAAAAGCAAAGCCGGTTAATGAACCAGGTGCAGGCGATAAATGCCAGCGATGTAAGAATAACAAACAGCAAGGCATTTTTTGGCGTAATTATTCCTGCCGGAATTTCGCGGGCAGCCGTGCGTTGGTTTTTGGCATCGATATCACGGTCGATATAGCGGTTAAATGCCATTGCCGCGCTGCGTGCAGTAACCATACAGCCCAGTACAAGCAGAAATAACTTGAGCGAAAATTGCGCCTGTCCTGTTTTTACAGCAAGCAAAAAGCCAATTACTGCAAACGGCAATGCAAAAATGGTGTGGCTGAAAGTGACCAGCGACAAGTAATTAGAAACCGGGGAGCGGGATGCTGTTGTTTCCATTAATTAAACAATTTGAACCAAATCAATAACAACAGCGGAACCGAACTCAGCAACATGCCTACATATCCCGGGTGTATATAACCATGTTCAACACGATGTCTTGTGCTGAGCATGAGATAGAGTGTTGACAGACCCAAACCCATGAGCATCATTGGCAATGAAAGAAAACCAAAGATGCCGGGCAATGCCGAGAAAATTGCGGTAGCAGCTCCGAAAAGCAATGCAAACCAACCAAGCGGACGAATGTAACGAGGCATAAATTTATCAGCGAATCACTAACCGCGAAACGGTGCCCGCATTTGTGCTGAGCAGATAAATACCGGGCGGCAAGTGTTCGGTGCGCAAAGTTACCTGATTCTGTCCGGCCTGCACTGCATTGCTCAGTACTTTTTCGCCAAGCATATTCACAATGCTGATTTCAGTAATGCCGGGTGTTGTGAGAAGCGTAACGGTTTCGCCTGCCGCAGCCGGATTCGGGAAAACAACATCAGCACTAACAGCTTCTGTATTGCCGGGGCCTGTGGTTGTGAGAAAGCAGTTACTCAGTGCTGCAAATGCATCTACTTTGCCGTAGCCCCAAGTATTATCGGGTGCTGCAGCAACGGGGCCGGTAAACGAATCGTTACTGGCGCAGTACAAAATTGCATTACGCACCTGCAGCCAGTCGGCACCGGGCGTGTGCTGCAAACAAAGCGCCGCAGTGCCCGCCACCACCGGCGATGCTGCCGATGTGCCGCCGCCTTGCACATGATAACCGCCAAGTGCCACTACCTGCGGCGCATTGGCAATAAAGTTGGGCAATGAGCTAATAACTCCACACGAAAAATTGTTGGCACCGGGAGCTGCAATTTCTGGCTTTGTGCGCCCTGTGCGTGTAGGGCCGCGACTGCTGTTGCTCATTATATCGCCAGCGGTAACACTGTTGTCAACTTGCCAAACGTTATTTACATCGGGCCAGGTGCTGCGGTTTACATAGTTGCCTACTGTAATTACTTTATCGGAACACTGAAAACTGCTCACCATTGTGCTGATGCGGTCGGTTTGCCGGTAGTTTGAAATACGCGGATATACTGCGGAAGCGGGCAACGAAGCATTGGAAACAAAATCAAAACTCCAACTGTGAAAAACACCGCTGCCGGTTGATTCCAGACTCCAGTTGTAGCCTGTAAGCGAGTCGGGCTGCACTAAAAATTCGAGTGAATAAGCACTGCCCTGAACTGTTGCCACACGCATCACAATACCCAGGCGCTGCCCGCTACTGTTGTAAATAGTATCGTTTGTAATGCCACTGAGGTTTTGTGCAATAGTGGTAAAACCGTTGCGGCCGCGGTCGCTCCAGTTGGTTGTGGCTGTTGTTCCCACTGCAAATTTTGCTCCGGCAGAAGCAACAGTATCCATCCAAAGCTGCATATAAATTTCACCGCTGCTTACCGAAAACCATGTGAAATTGGTATCATTAGCCTGAAGCGGGTAGGAGAGATGAATATCCAGATCACCGGCATTGCCCGATGCACCTACAAATACACGCCCTGTTTGTGCCGTAATTTCATTGTCGATCAGTTGCGCCGACAAATCCTGTCCATCGTGCGAACCATAGTAACTGCCCAAACTGGCGTTAATTACGCAGGGCAAACCAAGACTATCGGCCAGCGCATAAATCCATGCTGTAGCATCGGCAACAGCAGTAGGGCTGTTTGAGCCGCTAAAGTCAATAGCTACGGCAATAATTACTGCTTCGGGAGCAACGCCGCTGTAGTTGCGCACGGTGGTTGAGCGTCCGTTTCCGGCTGCAATTCCGCTAACGTGTGTGCCGTGTCCGTAGTATTGCAAATCGTTATGCGTGCAACTGCCGCCGTTAATTTGTGCCTGTGTCCACACAGTTCCGTAGTTGTAAGGCGCAGGCCCGGTTCCGGTATTATCGCGCTGATCCCAGATTGCAAAAATGCGGGTGTTGCCCAAACTGTCTTTGAAATCGGGATGATTGAAGTCGATACCCGAGTCGAGCATGCCCATAACTACATTGCGGCCGGTGTAGCCTTGTGTGAGCGGAGCAAGTCCGTTGTGCACTTCATCAACATGCGATTGCGTGCGCATTGTATCGTTCAGCGGCTGCAGCGCAACGGGTGCGTGTCCAATTTCAATTATTCCGGGTTCGGCAGCAAAAGCCTGAATGGCCGCAGCCGGAATTTCTACCGAGCAAATTGTATTTTGCGCTGTACGCAGCCGTCCGCCATGCTTTTTTGCTGCGGCAGCCACAGCAGCAGCATCGCCTTTAACAAGCAAACCAACGGAACTGCCTGTAGGTTGTTTGCCCGCAAGCAGTAACACATTAAGCGGAACATTGGCAGGTTGCTGGGCTTCCAGACAAAATGCAGGAAGCAGAAACAGAATAAACAGAAGGTTTTTCATCGCAAACAATTCAGCACATTTGTAGTGATACCCTAAATTTCGTGATTCGTTTTGGGGTGACAATGGAAATAATGAAGAGGATGATGATTAAATTTGACAAATACAGCAAAGGCCGGTAATGGATAAAATAAACATCCCCGAAAAACTCTCTCTGTTCAGTGATTACTGGAATCCGCGTATTGTTTCTGAACTTAATGGACAACACGTAAAACTCGTAAAGTTTAAAGGCGAATTTGTTTGGCATCAGCATGAACACGAAGACGAATTATTTTATGTGCTGAACGGGAAATTCAGAATGGAATTTCCAGACCGTGTAGTTGAGCTTTGTGAAGGTGAAATGATTACAGTACCAAGAGGTGTAGAGCATCGACCTGTTGCCGATGAAGAAGTGGCTGTGCTGCTGTTTGAACCTGCATCAACCGTTAACACTGGCAATGCAGGAGGAGAACTCACCAGAAATCATCTCGAAAAATTATAATCCCGCAGCCTTTGAGTTATATGCTAAAACAGGTTTTCATTTTTCTCCTTTCGCTTTATTGTTTTCAGGTACAGGCTCAAGCTGATTCGGCAGTTTGGGGTGGTTCTTTTTCGCTGCGCGAGGGAATTTATTTGAATTTCGAACAGTTCCGAACCAATAACCCGGTTCTGCTTAGTCAGATTCAAACTACAGCTGATCGCACCTCGCCCGATTTCATGCTAAAATTAACTTCGGTGCGAACAATAGCCTGGAAAGACAGCAGCGGCATCCTGCACGACACACTGCTCTCGAAACTTTGGGGATATAGCTTCAACCGGCATGTGTACATTCAAACAGCATCTGATTTTACACGAATAGTTGTAATGGGATCACTTTGCCATTTCACAGGAACAGAAATAAATTATATGTACACCGGAGGCCCCGGTCCCGGAGGAAATGCACCTGTTAAACAACAGCAACAATTTATTCTCGATACACAAACCGGAAATGTAAGCGCGTTTACAGTATCTGCAATGCTTACCATTCTTGAAACGCATGATACGGTTTTGCATGCCGAATTTCTGAAACTGAAAAAGCGGAAACGCAATCAGCAGTTATTTATTTATCTGCGCCGCTACAACGAACGGCATCCGCTCAAATTTCCGTTAACATAGTTGTAAGATGAAAAAGTTTCTCTTGTTACTATTGCTGTTGAGCACATTCACAGCATCAGCGCAAAACACAGACATTCGCTGGCTTCGTGCTGTGCATGTAAATCGGAATACTAGTCTTGACCCAATGTTCAAAGGCTTTTCCAATTCTGTTTATCCGATTTCAGGAGGTATTCCGGCAGGCTTTTTAGTTCATTCGCTGCTCAAGTGTGATACAGTTCGGCAGCAGCGGTTCTGGCTGATTGGCGGTACAATGGCTATTTCAACAGGCTTAACATTAGGGCTTAAATATGGCATTAACCGCAAGCGGCCGTTTGTCACTTATCCCGATATTCAGGCGCAGCAGCATGCAGGGCCTTATTCGTTTCCTTCGGGACATACTTCTTCTGCATTTGCTTTGGCTACATCCGTTACCATTGCTTTTCCGAAATGGTATGTTGCTGTTCCTGCTTACGTTTGGGCTGGTTCGGTTGCTTATTCGCGTATGCACCTCGGTATGCACTATCCGGGCGATTTGCTGGGCGGTGCAATTGTTGGAGCCGGTTCGGCTTGGTTAAGCTGGAAACTGAATCGCTGGATGATGCAAAGCTTTGCCGGACGGCTGAGGAAAAATTGCTGAGTTGTTTCAGCTTTGTTCTGTGTCCGCTTTTTTTGCTCCGAACATTGGTTTGCCCTGCAATGCTTTTACCAATGTAAATGCGGCAAGCAACAAATAAATAACCGCAACTATTAATGTTGCTTTAGTATTCCGCAGCAAATACCACGAAAGTAAAGGAAGCACCTGCAATGCGTGCATACCAATAAAATGTGCAATGCGCGGATCGCCAAACTTGCGGCTCCAACCCAGAAAAGCAATGCCGTGATTGCCGTCGGCACCGCCAATAGTGTGCGAAAGCCGTGAGCCCATTACAAAACCTTCGAGCGAAAAAATTACAAAAATGAAAATCCCCGCTCGTATCGACCAAAGGTAATGCGCGGGCAAATCAATATCTTTTGTAAAAAACAGCAACCCGATATAACCTGCATAAACCGTTACAGCCATTGCCGCAATTGCCATCAGCGAAAACAACATCGAATAAACCGGTGTGCTTAAATTGAAATGCGAAAGTTGTCCGCGCCCGGCTTGTATTGCAATGTAAATGATTTCAAAACTCAGCAGAACGATAATGCTGATGTTGAAAAGACCGGGATTGTAGTCAGGCAGATAATGAATATGCCAAGCCATTGCCCAACTGAATGCGGCTGTTGACAATGCAAACTTCAGCGGTTTATACCACGCATTAACTCCCGCAACCTGAACCGAACTGGTTTTAGCCAGTACAATAAATACAGCAGAAGCAATCAGGCAAATCAGCCCAAACCAGAAAAGCGATTCATTTCTGGCTTTCAGTTCCGCAAAAAAGTCCATGTGAATTAATGTATTGATTCGGCTTTTTGTTTTATCAGTTCAAGCCAGTGTTGATGTTGATTAAACAGTTTATGCCGCTGAAATGTTTTCTCAAAAAATGTAAGCCAGCCATTTTGCGATTCTTCTGTAATCAGTTTGCAGCCTTTTGCTGTTGGAATTATCAGCCATGCATGGTACGCCTGAATACTGCTTTTGTCTGATTGCCAGCTCAGCCGTTGTGACGGAACAAATTCTTTAACAGTTGATACAAAATTAAGCCCCATAGTTTTCCACGTAAACACCGTTGAAGCCGTTAGCACCGAATCTGTTTGTGTGCCAAAATTTACATCCTCAGCTCCGCTGTACCATGTTGGCCAGGCCTTCGCTTTTATCAGAATCTCCCAAATTTTCTGCGGCGAAGCATTAATTTCTATTTCATTGTGAACAAAGAAATTTGCTTTTTCGGGAGCAAATGCGGCAGGCCAGTTAATGCGAAGTGAATCGGTTTGAGCCGTGAGATTATTAAGCATAAGAATAAAGAGGAATAACATTAGCTTTTTCATGAAGCAAACATAGATTCCTTTGCTTTTTTGGTACTTACCAAATGTTAATAAATGTGTTTTGCGAAAAATCAGTGCTCGTGCATTTTCACGAGAAATGCTCCTGTTACAGCACCAACGCTAAGTCCGGCCAAAACGCCGCCGCAAATTCCGTAAAACACTTTTTCTAAAATCGGGGTAAATTCATCCGGCAAACTGGCAAAGAAGTAAATCCAGCCAATGCCAATTCCCCAACCGATTGCATTTGCAAGTATCCATCTTCCCGCACCGCTGGCATGATACTTTAGCTCAAACCACTGAAACAAACCAAATAATGCACCAAGCAAAAGTCCAACCCCAATGCTTAACAAAGCAAACAAACTTTCGGGCATTGGTGCCGCCGATTCATTGCCGGGCGTTGAATGATCAATAAAAAACAATGAAGGCAGCATACCCAACATCCAACCCAAAACTGCAATAAATGAAGTTTGAAAAATCCAGGCGCTGCCGGTAAGCGATGAAAACTTGTTGCGAAGTACACGCCACTGAAAATAGCCGAGTGCTATACCTTCAATTAAACCGGCGAACATCATGCACAGAAGCACAAGTAGTTTAGTACCTGTTGTTTCAGGCTCCCCGAATGCCGCGAAAACCCCGGCAGCAATGGCTCCTGCTGCACCAATTCCAATTACTTCGCCCAATGCACAGTTTAATGTCCAGTGTAGCCAGAGAATGTTCGGGTTTTGGATTGCCTTATTCATTTCATTCAAATATATACACTATTTGTTATATTTTAGTTGACTACTGTCATTATTGATAAAATTACTTATCCGGAAAAATAAAAGAAGACTTCATTTCTGAGAACGGATAAATTGTTTGTTTTTCCGATATTTGCCACCTATTTAACCAGATACTATTTACTATGTCGGAAGGCAGACAGATTATTTTTTCGATGGTAGGTGTGAGCAAAATTCACCCGCCACAAAAACAAGTTCTTAAAGATATTTACCTCTCTTTTTATTACGGGGCAAAAATCGGTATCATCGGTCTTAACGGATCGGGTAAATCGTCGCTGCTGCGCATTATTGCGGGTGTTGATAAAGATTACCTCGGTGATGTGCATTACTCACCCGGCTACAGCGTTGGGTTTCTCGAACAGGAACCGCAGCTCGATGAGTCGAAAACCGTTATGGACATTGTAAAAGAGGGCGTTAAGGAAATTACCGACGTACTCAACGAATACGAAGAGGTAAACAACAAGTTTGCCGAACCGATGAGCGACGATGAAATGAATAAACTCATCGAACGTCAGGCTCGTCTTTCAGATCGCATCGAACAACTGGATGCATGGAACATCGAAAGCAAACTAGAACGCGCCATGAGTGCGCTCAACTGTCCCGAAGGCGATACACCTATTAATGTTTGCTCAGGTGGCGAGCGCCGCCGTGTGGCACTTTGCCGCCTCCTGCTGCAGCAACCTGATATTCTGCTGCTCGACGAGCCAACCAACCACCTTGATGCCGAATCGGTGCAGTGGTTAGAGCTGTTCCTGCAGAACTATGCCGGAACAGTAATCGCGGTTACGCACGACCGTTACTTCCTTGATAATGTGGCCGGCTGGATTCTTGAACTCGACCGCGGCGAAGGTATTCCCTGGAAAGGCAATTACTCAAGCTGGCTCGATCAAAAATCACAACGTCTGGCGCAAGAAGAAAAGACCGAAAGCAAACGCCGCAAAACACTTGAGCGCGAGCTGGATTGGGTTCGTCAGGGCGCCAAAGGCCGACAGGCAAAATCCAAAGCGCGTATTGCCAACTATGAAAAGATGCTGAGCGAGGATGTAAAGACGAAAGAAGACAAACTCGAACTTTTCATCCCCAACGGTCCGCGTCTTGGCAACGAGGTTATTGAAGCCATTGGCGTTAGCAAAGCATTCGGCGATAAACTGCTTTACGAAAATCTAAGTTTCAAACTTCCGCCGGCCGGCATTGTAGGTATTATCGGCCCGAACGGCGCCGGTAAAACCACACTTTTCCGCCTTATCATGGGCGAAGTGCAGGCCGATGCCGGTGAGTTTAAAGTAGGCCCCACCGTTAATGTGGCTTATGTTGATCAGTCGCACACCGAAATCAACCCTGAACATACTGTGTTTGAAGCCATCACCGGCGGAACCGAATACGTTGAACTCGAAGGCCATAAACTCAACTCGCGTGCATTCGTTTCGAAGTTCAACTTCAGCGGACAAGATCAGGGCAAGAAAGTGAAAGTGCTTTCGGGTGGCGAGCGTAACCGTCTGCACCTTGCACTCACACTGCGCTCGGGCGCAAACGTGCTGCTGCTCGATGAGCCGACCAACGATATTGATGTAAACACCATGCGCGCACTCGAAGAAGCACTCGAAAACTTTGCCGGTTGCGCCGTAATCATCTCGCACGACCGCTGGTTCCTCGACCGTGTGTGTACGCACATTCTCGCATTCGAAGGCGATGCTAACGTTTATTTCTTTGAAGGTTCATTCTCCGAATACGAAGAAAACCGCAAGAAACGCCTCGGCGATGCTGCCGAACCTAAACGCTTCAAATACAAGAAACTGGCGATTTGATGCTGTCAGATAAAACATCCCCGGAAACAAGTGTTTTCGGGGATGTTTTCGTTTATGCTCAGTATCTAATGGTGATGAAGATCATCCATTTTTTATCACAACGCCAAATTTTCATCCCTTTCGCATTGAGTTATATTGCACAACTTTGTACTGTGCAAAAAACACAAACTACTGCCATGAAAAAACACTTTCTCTTATTTGCTGCTCTGGGCTTTACGCTCATGTCTATGGTTCCAGCCGAAGTTTGCGAAAGCGATCTTTTTGTGAAGGGAACAGTTGTTACAACTGCAACCTACGATGAAAAAGGTAAGCCTATGACAAGCGGAACCAGTACTATTAAAGCGGTTACCAAAACAGGCGCATCAGTTTCTGCCGATATGCACGTAGTAACATTTGATGCAAAAGATAAAGAAACCGGTTCGGCTGATGTTAAACTGCGTTGTGAGAATGGTAGTTTTTATATGGATATGAAAAACTTTGCCGCACAAAATACCACACGCATGGGCGAAGATTTTACCTTCGAATTTGAAGGTATTGATATGCAGTACCCCGGTTCAATGACGGTTGGACAAAAATTGCCGGATGCTCAAATGATTATGAAGACCATGAACAAAGGCACTCTGTTTTCAACAACAACTGTAAAAATGATAAACCGCAAGGTACTGGCCAAAGAAAGCAAAACAACAAAGGCAGGAACGTTTGACTGCTGGAAAATTGAATATACTACTGATCTTGAAATGGTAATGATGATGGGCAAAATGCCGATCAAACCCCGCCGTAGTGTTGAGTGGTACACGCCCAAAGTTGGAACAGTATATTCTGAGAGTTACAAGGAAGACAAACTCGAAAGTCATTCTGAAATTATTAATATCAAAAAAGGACAGTAACAGCAAACCCCTGCATAAAGTAACACGCCGCAACGATCCCGTGCGGCGTGTTTTTTTATATTTACAGTATGCAAAAGATTATTTCGGGGATTTTGGTGTTGGTTGTGTTGAGTTCGTTTTCGGGTGCGCTCAAAACAGATCCTTTGCTTTCACAGAAAGATGCAAAGTTTACCTACAGCCGCTTCGATGCTTCCGGACGGCTTACCGGTTATGTAAATGTGGAAATACAAGCTGTACGCAGTTTTCTGAACACCCGCGTTTCGGTTGCAAAAGCGGAGTATATGAATGACTACCGTGTGCTTTATGGCACAACCCGGCAGTATTTCTCGTCCGACTCAGCCGGGTTTTATGTAGATGCGCGGCAATGGATTCCTGATCTCACCAAAGCCCCCGAAAATAATTTGCCCGATAACGGCCTGATGTGGCTCTACTATCCGTTTCAGCTGCAAACCGGCGACACGCTTCCGGATGCCGCATTCAACACTACACTTCAGGGGCCTGACGGAATCAGCCGGACATTCTACAAGATTATTAACCGCAAAGCAGGTGCAATGGATACGCTTGATCTGGGCAGTATCGGAAAAATTGCCGCACGCAAAATTACCTGCGAAATTATAGCTGCCCGTCCCGATCAGCCCGGCGCAAACCCTTACCGCTATGCTACTGTGGAAGAATGGTTTGTGCCACGCCTCGGCATTGTGCAGCACATCCGAAACGACGGGCAAGGGAATTATTACAAGCTGGAACTGCGCGGGTACAAAGCGCCTTGAAATTGGGGAGTTTGTGGTTATATTTGTGGCTTATGGAAGCCAATAAGCACCTTACCTCATTTTCAGTCGAAAATTTCAAGTGTTTTGAGACATTTGAATTGAAAAGTATTGGTCAGTTTAATCTTATTGCAGGGGATAACAATGTGGGTAAGACAAGCTTACTGGAAGCATTGTTGTTGGAAACTGATCTTGCACAAACATTACATAATTTGAATTCTGTATATGCTTTCAAACATAATTTAGAAACTATAGAGTCGTCAAAAAGAAATTATCTATCATATTTTATTAACATTAATACTAATGCTGATTATGAGATAAAATTTCAGTACAACTCTGCACAAAAGCTCCGAATTATTAACAAGGATATACGTTTACATGAAAAAGAGGTAATAGATAAATCGCAAGCGAAATACGCAGGAATGAATCAAATTGGAGAATTTGTCGCTTTGTATAAAGATGAAATACTTGAAGATGTTTCTCCTGCAATATACATTCAGAGAAAAAGTATGATTATTCCACCAGTAATACCTAACAACATGGGATACACTAGTGGAATTGTTAAAGCCTATTCTCGATTAATTGATCAGGACTTAAAAAATAATTATCTTCTTGTCAGTGCGCTTCGGTATTTTATACCTGATATAGAGGATATTCGGATTCTTAAAGATCAATTTGATGAAACTTATATTGTTATACAGGAAAAAGGAAAATCAAAACCATTGCCTATTACTTCGTTTGGCGATGGCACATTAATATTAATGCGTTTAATGCTTCGTATTATGATTTCGCAAAATCAAAGACTTATGATTGATGAGATTGATACCGGAATTCATTATTCGCGAATGAAAGATTTTTTACGCACAATTATTCATACTGCGAAAGAACATAATGTTCAACTTTTTGCTACTACACATAGCAAAGAATGCATTGAAGCATATTCAGAAGTAATTTATGAATTTGATGAGAAAACTCAGACGAAATCGCGATTTATCAGATTGGAGAAGTTGAGTTCAGGACGTATTATCGCTAGAAACTACAATTATGATCAGTTCAGTTCAACTCTTGAACTAGGTAATGAAATCAGATCTTAATCAGCATGAGCATTAATAGTAAGATTTTTGTTGAAGGAAGTTCAGATCAATCATTTTTATGTCATTATTTCAATTATTTGAACATTAATACTGAAAATGTTAAATTCTTCAAGCTTGAAGGTAAAGATGACTCAAGATTTATAAAAAGTAACTTCATTTCAAAAGAAGAAACTAACGGAAAAAACCTCATTATTATTGATGCAGATAATGATAACCTGACTGAAAGAAGAGAACATATCAAGAACCTATTAAGTAATTCAGACGAACCAGCAACTGCTGAACTATTTTTTCTGCCTAATAATATTGCCCCTGGCAATCTGGAAGAACTTCAAAAAAGCATTGTACTACCGCAATTTGCTTCTTTTTTTGAATGTTATGATGCACTGAATAATTGTATTCCTACACCTCATAAATTAAATCTCAAAGACGCTGTATATGCTTATCAAAGTACATTGCTTGATAAGAACGAGAGTGAGCAAAGAGCAAATTATATCGGATCTTCTCCCAAGTTAATGATTGGAGAAAGATTCTGGAATTATGAAAGCCCTGAGTTAATTCCACTCAAAGAATTCCTCCTCAAACACCTATCCGCCTAAAATGGCCGTCAACAAACCTTCTATTCCTAAAGGCACACGCGATTTCTCCCCGCAGGAGATGGTGCGCCGCAATTTCATTTTTGATACCATCCGCAATGTGTTTCGCCGCTACGGCTATCTGCCCATCGAAACACCGTCTATGGAAAACATCGAAACCCTCACCGGAAAATATGGCGATGAAGGCGATCAGCTCCTGTTCAAAATCCTGAACTCGCGCCCGCACGAAGCGAAAGACGAAAGCAAAGCCAAGATGCGCGAAACTTTCGAACGCACGCTTTCGCAAAACACCAATTCGGCCGAGCTGACCGAAAAAGCCCTGCGCTACGATCTTACTGTTCCGTTTGCGCGCTACGTAGTGCAGCATCAGAACGAAATTACTTTTCCCTTCCGCCGCTACCAGATTCAGCCTGTGTGGCGTGCCGACAGGCCACAGAAAGGCCGCTACCGCGAGTTCTATCAGTGCGATGCTGATGTAATCGGCAGCAACTCGCTGCTGAACGAAGTGGAACTGGTGCAGATGATTGACGATGTGTTTACCACTTTCGATGTGCCGGTTACCGTTAAAATCAACAACCGAAAAATACTCAGCGGCATTGCCGAAGTCAATGGCGAGAAAGAACGCATTGTTACCATTACCGTAGCTATCGACAAGCTCGATAAGATCGGTGTTGACGGCGTAAACAAAGAGCTTGAAGCTAACGGCGTTTCGGCAGAAGCTATTGCAAAACTGCAGCCGCTCATTGCTTTTACCGGCGATTATACTGCCAAACGCGATTTACTGCGGACGATGCTGGCCGAGTCAGAAACAGGGCAGAAGGGCATCGAGGAAGTTGATTTTATCTTCAGCAAATTGGCCGAAGCCGGTTTACAAACCGCAACCGCCGAACTCGACATTACACTTGCGCGCGGACTCAATTACTACACCGGTGCTATTTTTGAAGTAAAGGCCAATGCAGGTTCGCTCACAAGCAGCATTTGCGGCGGCGGACGTTACGATGACCTTACCGGAATTTTTGGATTGAAAGATATGTCGGGTGTAGGCATTTCGTTTGGTGCTGACCGGATTTACGATGTGCTGAATGAATTGAATGCTTATCCCGCAGACGTGACAATGAGCACACAGCTATTGTTCGTGAACTTCGGCGGAGCCGATGGCGACGAGGCTTTCCGCATGTTGCACAAAACACGCCGCGCCGGCATTGCAGCCGAAATTTACCCCGATGCTTCTAAAATTCAGAAGCAATTCAAATATGCTGATGCGCGCAAAATTCCGTTTGTAGCTGTAATCGGCGAAAACGAACGTGCTGCCGGAAAAATCATGCTCAAAAACATGCAGAGCGGAACGCAGGAATTAGTTTCGCTTGATGAATTAATTGAACAGATTCGATGATTTCGGTGGCTTCGACAAGCTCAGCCACCGATAACTCCGGTGACTGAGCCTGTCGAAGTCGCCGATAACTCCGGTGACTGAGCCTGTCGAAGTCACCATGTAATTTGCCCCGGCGGCTGAGCCTGTCGAAGCCACCGGGGAAGTATAAATAAAAAACAATATGCCGCACACCTTTCATATCGACCCGCAACAAACACTCGAACTTTCGCACCTCAACCATGCGCTGCAACCCGGTTCACGCATCCAATTATCGCCGGTTGCCGTTGCAGCAATCAACAAAGGCCGCGCATGGCTTGATAGTTTAAACACTGAAGGCGCTGCGCCGGTTTACGGCATCAACACGGGCTTCGGGGCGTTGTACAACATTACCATTCCCGAAGATCAGCTCGGACAATTGCAGCAGAACTTAGTCATGTCGCACGCCTGCGGTACGGGCGATGAAGTGAGTGATGAAATTGTGCGTCTCATGCTGCTGCTTAAAGTTCAGGCTTTAGCCCGCGGCAATTCGGGTGTGCAATTGATTACTGTGCAGCGTTTAGCCGATTTCTTTTCGCACGATATTTTGCCTGTTGTTTACGAACAAGGCTCTCTCGGTGCTTCGGGTGATCTGGCTCCGCTGGCGCATCTTTGTCTGCCGCTGCTAGGTCTTGGCGAGGTTCGCGTAAACGGTGTAAAACGCGCCGCTGCCGATGTGCTGAACGAAAAAGGCTGGCAACCGGTTGCGCTGCAATCGAAAGAAGGGCTGGCACTGCTCAACGGCACACAGTTTATGAATGCCTACGGCGTTTGGTGTTTGCTTAAAGCACAGCAGATTGCCGATGCAGCCGATGTAATCGGAGCACTTTCGCTCGAAGGCTTTGATGGCCGCCCGGAGCCGTTTTTCTCGCAGCTTCATACAATTCGTCCGCATGCCGGGCAAATGCACACTGCTTCGCGCATTCGCCGCATTCTCGAAGGCAGCGAACTTATTACGCGCGCAAAAACGCATGTGCAGGATCCTTACGCATTCCGCTGCATGCCGCAGGTACACGGGGCTTCGCGCGATGCAATTTCGTATTGCGAAAAAGTATTTGGCATCGAAGCCAATTCGGTGACCGATAACCCGACTATTTTTCCGGATGAAAACCTTGTGCTTTCGGGCGGCAATTTTCACGGACAACCGCTGGCTATTGCGCTCGATTTTCTGGCTATCGCGCTTTCCGAATTTGGTTCTATCTCCGAACGTCGCACGTATCAGCTTATTCACGGTCTGCGCGGACTTCCGATGTTTCTTATTGCCAAGCCCGGTTTAGATTCGGGCATGATGATTCCGCAATACACCGCAGCATCTATTGCCAGCCAGAACAAACAGTTGTGTACACCGGCTTCGGTCGATTCTATTCCTTCTTCGGCAGGACAGGAAGACCATGTGAGCATGGGTGCCAATGCCGCAACAAAATGCCGCCGCATTGTGCTTAATGTGCAGCGCATTCTGGCTATAGAATTGATGAATGCCGCACAGGCCATGGAATTCCGCCGCCCTGCAAAAACATCGCCGCTGCTCGAAAAACTGCACAGCGATTACCGTGCAACCGTTCCGGCACTCGAAAACGACCGTGTGCTTTCGGTTGATATTGAAAAAAGCATTCAGTTTTTTGCAGCTTACAATTTCGAAGTATGAGAACGCTTGCAGTAATTCTGTTTTTATTGTTCGTCGGCATCAACACCGCCCAGGCCTGTAAATGCACTGAACTCAAGCCGCTGAGCAAAGAAAGTCTCGATGGCTACGAACTTATTTTCAGCGGAAAAGTAGCAGCAGTTTCGGCATGCACAGAAGAGGGCAGAGGCACCGTGCGGTTTATGATCGATTCGCTTTTTCGCGGAAAAGCATACGTAGAATGCGATGTACAGTTCGACTGTTCATCAAGCTGCGCAATGAGTTTTGCTCCCGGCGAGCGCTGGACTATTTATGCTACTTATCTTAAGTATGGATCGCCGGAAGTTATTCTCTGCAGCCACAGCCGCAAAATTCCCGCATTCGGCACATCCGATTTTGTAACCGATATTCGCGGTGCAAGTTATTCTGCCGAGGCACAATGGCTCGCTAAAAATTTAAGCATCATTCCGCTCAACGAAGAGAAAAACGAAATCATGAAACCGCGCGAACTGATTCATCCCGAAGGAATGAGTATGATTTGGCTGCTTGGCGGCGGAATTATTGGTGTGCTGATTTTATTTTTTGTGCTAAAACGATTTTTGAAGTAAAACAGGCTTGGGCTAATGGTATTTTAATCACACTTCATGATCAAAGGCATTGTTTTTGTTGTTTTAGCAGCATTAACTCTTAAAACAATAAACCATGAACATGATGAAGTTTTTACTTGCAGCCATTTGTTGGGGTTTCATTTTAACATTCAGTTCCTGCGGTAAGTATGAAGAAGGCCCCGGATTTTCTCTCGTTTCAAAAGAAATTCGCCTCGAAGAGCTTTGGAAACTTGAAAAGTATATGCACGATGGTGTTGATAAAACCGACAGTGCTTTTCACTACCTCGGTTATAATTATCACCTGCGTTTCAGCGATGTAAATGACGGCGATTACACCGATTATGCGCAAGAATGCGAAGGCTGTTCAGATCAGCTGAGCTGGACAGGCAAATGGCGGTTTGAAAACGATAAAGAAGATGTTCTGCTCGAACCCAACGGTTATGTTCAAAGCGAACGCCGCTACCGGATTCTCCGCTTAACCAAAGATGATTTGTTTATGGAATTTACCAATAAAAATGGAGTTCTGGAGCGACTTGAGTTTTCAAATGTGCTCGAACAAGCTGAAATTGATGATAAGCACGATGGTAAAGATCACGATAAAGGCGGTTTTAATTGGGAGTAAGTTGGGGTATAGAATGAAGTGAAAAGCGGCTGTTTAGCCGCTTTTTTTGTTTAGTAACCGTATCCGCACAGCCGGGCTACAGGGCCAATCATCCAGCGGATAAATTTTTGAGCGCCTCCGGGTGCTTCTGTAACCCAAGTATCGAATGAATTGCCCTGCGCAGCAATCTGCAGCATTACGCTGCCCGATTTGGGATCGCCGGCTTTATCCATTTCTATGTAAAGTGCCGAGAGCCCCGCTGCAAATTCAACCGGCATTGTACCTGCTTTTCCGGTTGAGTCGTAAAGCACTACAATTTCATTGGTTTCATTAAATGGTTTGTGCGGCGTGCCGCGCGGTATTGTAACTGATTCTCCCGCTTTCAATTCTGTTTTTTTGCCATTGAGCAGCAGGCTGAGTGTTCCTTTTTCGACCCTGAATGTTTCGTCGAACGATTCGTGAATATGCTCGGGAGGTCCCGGTGCATGCGGCGCCAGTTCAGAACGCAGCCAGACCCAGCCGTTGCGCACATCGGTTATTGTGTGGCTGAATCCTTCCTGCTTGCCCGAAAACCGGTAGCCCGGCGTTAGCTGTTGAGCAAGTGTTTCCGAACTGGCCGGAAAAATATGGTTCATGAGAAGACCTACCAGTCCGAACCATACAAATAAAACAATGACTACAGCCAGCATGATGCGTTTCAGTTTTTTCATTTTTCAATCATTTTTTCGGCAAACTTATGCTGTGCTTTTTGCCGAAGATTGTAAAAAATGAACCTCCCCGAAATTGATGCGCATCGTTGCCGATCAGGGCAGATAAATAACGCGCCCTGCTGTAAGATGGCTGATTTTGCGGAATGTGCCGGGCAGCATGCCGGTCATTGTACTGAACTCATGAATGAAATGCGCCTGATCAAAGTAACCGTTTTGTAATGCTATTTCGGTGAGCGAATGTTCTTCACTGCTTTGCCGGCCAATTTTGGCCACTGCATTGTTGATTCTGAAAATGCGCTGCAGGGTTTTTATGTTGGCTCCCGCATCGCGGTTCAGTATGCGGTTAATGTGCTGCTGCGAGTAGCCCGTGCGCGCGGCAATCTGCACCGGCGATTCGTTCGGGAAATTGCGTATCAGTTGAATCAGCGCTTCCGACGAACCGGCATAGATGAGCGCCAGCAGCCGGTTGAGCAGGGTTGTTGCCTGTGCAATGCGGTTGGCAGGATTGCTGCAGGCGGCAAGTGCATCATACAGCCGTTCGGCCTCCGGAAAAACAGAAATATCGTCGGCAAGGGCTGTGTTTTTAAATGCTCCGGCATGTGTTTTTGTAAATACCGACGAGCATCCGGGTTTAAAAATAATACCCAACTGCTCGTGCCGCGTGCCCGGCGGATAATGCATGGCGGCTGCATGTGTAAACAGGCCGGTGTATAAAATGCGCTTGAGTACAGTCTCGCTTTTTACTGCTCCTGCTGAACTCGAAACAGTGTCGCCAAAGTTAAACAGCAGCACTCCCGAGCCATCCGGAATAATCCGCTCCTCGCCAAACCCCGCAGTTCCGGCCGATGCCCAGATCATGCTGATAAATTGCCCGACAACTCCACCGGGCTGATGCAGCCAGAAGGTAGATGTGCCGGAGTTAACCGTAAACAGGGGTAAGGTGCCGGAATTCATTCGGGCGTTAAATATAGGGCAGAGCGGCGTTGCGGGAATTGTAAATTTTGAACTTTTTTGAAGCGGATGTGCATTAAACGATGATGATAAAATACTGAAAAGAGATTTTCTCAATTCATCGTCTTCACCGCAAACTACTATTTCCGGCCTGTGCTGCCAGTCTCATTTTTTCGAGCTTCCGAAACACAAACGGAATTCCGAATGTTTCTGCCAAAAAAGAAAACACCGCCAGCGGAACATTTAACCAAAGTGAATCATCGTAAACCGGTTGACCATTGGGATGCGGTAAACCGGCTAAAAAACCAGCAATTGTAATGCACACGGTAAGGATGTAATAAATTGAAAGCGCCTTTCTGCCGTTGTCGGTAATGTAGAGATAAAGCAAAACGGCAATACCTGTTGTTACAAGCGTCATCTGCACCATTACATCATACGTAAATCCGCCTGTAGGCATATTCTCGCCAAGGTTAATGTAGATGTTGTAAAACAAAATATTTACAACAATCAGCACCATAGAAATAATGAAATGCACTTTAAGCAACTGCAGCGCTTTTGACCGGTACGATTGCACCAAACGACTTTCTTCGGCCGAGCGTTTGCTGTAAACAAGAGCCGGAATGCCCAGCATGCCCAGCAAACAAGGAATAATAGCCAGCGGTGCCGATAAGCCAAACAAAACATCAGGCACCCGCGGTTCGCCATACAATCGATTCATTTCGTTTATCGATGGCATCATTCTGATGTCCCACATAAACGCACAAAACAGTATGTTGATTACTGCCGGAACCAGTAGCGTATATACAAAACCAAAGGTGTTTTTATTGCGGGTTATTCGTTGCTTGTAGTGAATAAATCCGTTCAGCAGTACTGCAATTACTGTTTGTATCAGCACTGTTTTTAGTCCGTAGGGGGCAGGTATTGGTATTTTAACCGCCATGCCAAACAGGATGTAATACACAGTATTCACCATTAGTCCAATGATTAAGATAATCAGTGTGGACTTTACAAATGCTTTCCAGGTTGGCACTGTATGTAGGTGGGGGGGAGGGGGCATTTGGTGTTGTTGGAAGTATGTTTGGTAATGCCTTGTTATTGGTTTGTGTAGTTCGTAAATAAAATTTTTACGATTGTATCTAAATAGTTGCCTTTGCGACTTACAAATGTGCTTACACCTGTGTGTTGGCTTATCCTTGTTACTTTATTAATCAATTGAAAGTTCTCTTATTAAGTCAACAATTTTGTTATTGCTGAACTGTTTTCTAAATTCAATTTTTACTTGTCCGCCAAAGAATTTTTCTGCGTGTTTAATTTTCGCTTTTTCTTCTTCACGAAGACCGTCATCACTACCAACGTCTTTGGTTTCTACAATGAAGTTTAATTTCTGTTTGCCATCTTTGAATTTTAAAACGTAAGCAAAGTCAGGCGAATAAGTCTTTCCGCCTGCAACAGGAATTTTGATTGAGTTTTTCGGAATTTTCGTAAATACAATAACTTCGTTGATTTCTGTTTTGATGTTTTTCATTTCTAATTCAGAATCGTAATACAATTCGTCAAAGAAATAAGACTGTGCCACGTCTTCATCTGAAAAGAAAATACCAATATCAGAAGCTGAAATTTCTGATAAAACATTTCCTTTTTCGTCTGTCAGTTTGGTTGGGTGAATATTGTTTGAAACCTTTTTGTATTCAATACTGAATTTGTCAATTGCATTTGCCATTAGGAAATGATCAAATTTATCTTTGATAATTCGCAATGTTGTCGGATTCAAATGTTTGTTTATGTCTGTACCTGCATCAATAATTGATTGATGAATTGTTGCAAGATTGATATTTAAAAATTTTGAAAGTTCTTTCAGAAAGTCGCTGTATTTCATTGTTGAAATAGTTGCGACATTTCGTCCATAGATTGATTCTGCTTCGTTTACAATAGCTCTATCATCTTTGATTTCAACTTTTGCAACTCGTTCACTTACTCCGTCTATTGTAAAGTTGCCCTTATGTGCTTTCAAAAACTCGGTAAACAGGTTTTTAAATTCGGCTTCTTTATCAAACTTATATTCCAAAATTACTTTTTCATTGAGTTTTTCCCAAAGGTCTTTTAACTCACTGTATTTATCTGTTCTTACTGTAATTTTCTTTTTATCGTCTGTTGCTTTCCGAACTTTTGTAGAATTTACGCCTTCAAAGATTTTCGGATAATTGTGTTTGATGTAAGTGAAACCATTTTCTTTAAAATCGTTGTTTCTTTTAATTACATCATTATCGTCTAAAACTTGCAATAGGTCTTCTTCAGTTGTTTCGTAGAGTTCGCAAATCTTTTTAATCATTTCAGCAGAAAGTTTATCAGGCGTTTGTTCCATTGAAATTGCACCCGATTTCGAGTTGATTTCAGTTACTAGGGAATCAACAAAATTACTTTCGGTAAAGTCAACAAAATAGTTGAGATAAAACTGTTCATCTTTTACACGATTGCCGTATTCATTTACTGGTAAACGTAAGCCACGCCCAACTTCCTGTAATTTTGAAATTTCACTTCCGCTGCTTCGGAGTTTGCAAATTTGGAAAACATTTGGATTATCCCAACCTTCACGCAATGTCCATTTAGAAAAAATAAAACGTCTTGGATTTTCCAAACTCAACATTTCTTGTTTATCGTGCAAAATCTCGTTTATTTCCTTTTCAATTACTTCGTCTTTTTCGCTGTTGTCTTTTGAGAAATAACCACCGTGTACGGCTGAAATATCAGTCAAAGATTTTTCAAGAAATGCTTTATAATAAACGTCTTGCTCTACTTTCAGCAAATTTTCAATTTCAGCTTTTGCTAATTGCTCTACCGTTTTTTTGATGTAACCGTCTTTATTTCGGTATTCATCAATATTATCAATAAAAAAAAGTGTTAGCGGTTTTATTTTTACATCTCTCGTCAATAACTCTTTTTCGAGTTCAAAATGCTTTTGAATGGCTTTTTGAATCATTGTTTCCTGCAATTTTTCGGCATACGAATAAGGATTGATTTTATCGCCCTTTTTCATTTCCAAACCGTTTGATAAAACAACCGTGCTCTTGTTCAAATTTTCAATTGTCAAATCACTCATTTCAGAATGAATCGTTTGTAAACTGTCCTTCTTTTTAAGCTTTACCGTTTTGCGTTTATCATTTTCATTTAATTCAAAACTTGCTTCTGTTCCGTCTGAATCAATAAACTTAACAATTGCATTTTTTCCGCTTTCAAATTCTGTAATGTGTCCGATTACGCCTTTTACTAAATTTCGATTGAACGAATCAACGGCAGTTAAAGTGTAAATCAGATTTTCATAACCCTGAAACGTAGCTCCATAACGCAAAATAAATTGCGGTTTCATTTTCTGAATGTTCTCCCACGTTTTGTTGCCTGTTCCAAATTTGTGTGGTTCGTCAATAATCATAAACGGTTTGGTCGCACCAATGGCATCAAACGGCACAGTATATTTGTCAAACAAACCTTTGTCAAAACTTTTTTGCATAGTTTCGGAGTTAATCATACCTGCATTGATAATCAAAACCTGAATGCTGTTTTTTTCAAAATTGCCCGAATTGACAAAACTTGTAACGGCTTGCGGAATATATGATTTCTTGCTTTTGACATTTTTTAAGCTTTCTACAACGTGCAAATGCAAGGTTTTTCCGTATTGCTCTTTAAAATGTTCACGACTGCTGTCTGATTTCAAAAAATCTATTGTTCCAGCTTTGATAGAAAGCGTTGGCACTACAACAATAAATTTGAAAATGCCGTATTGTTTGTTGAGTTCAAAAATAGTTTTTGTGTAAGTATAGGTCTTGCCCGTGCCAGTTTCCATCATAATGTCTATGATGTTGCTGTCACGTTTTATTTTTTCGCTAATGCCACCGTTATTTTCCTTAATCGTTCTAATGTTGTTTGGATAAGTGTTTCCTGTTTGAAAATCAAATGCAGGATTGATGTAATTTTTATCCGTTTCGGTTGGCTGAAAAAGGGAAATATCCTGAAACACGCCAATAGTGCTATCTACTGCGTGTGACTGGTGGTTTAAGTTCTTTTCAAAATTAAATCCTTTCATTGCTTAATATCTTGTTATGAAGTCAATATCAATTTTCTTTTTGTTTGCGTATTGTTTCACATTTTCCGAAAGTTCTCGCAAACTTTTGCTTTCAAAGTGATAACCGAATGCAATGATTGACGTAGGATTGAATGTTTTATCAGTATCAATTTTTTCTAAAACGGCTTTCAAATTTTCGGTTGTAAAGTTTTTGTGCAACAAATACAATTTTCCACTTCCGTAATAAGCGGTGTAACCGCCTAAATCAACGATTTCTAATTCTTGCGAAAGGGAAATGTTGTCATTTGTTTTCCAGGTAACAAGCAATGCATTAATATCTTCTTCAGTTAGTTTTCCTGCATCAAAAAGGGTTTGCGATGTATCAAACTGTTCTGCTTCAAAATTGTAATCTTCCCAAATAGGAGTAGTTTCGAAGACTTTGAAACCTAGGTCTTGATGTTTAAGTGATTCTATTTCTGTCTTGAGTAGATTGATTTTTTCTTCTTTCCCTTCTAAGTCTAATTTCCCTTCAAGTTCCTTTAATTCAGCTTCTTTTTCATTGATTTTGTTTGGGATTAAAACATCTTTGGTCTTTTTACCTGCTCTAATTATTCGTTCTTTTGTAATATCAAAAATGGTTGGAGTGTCAATTCCTAATTCCTTTTTTACAAAATTGTATCCAACCTTATTTTGTTTTTGGTCAATTAATTCAGGAATTTGAACCAAAATGAATCTTCTATTTCCACCATCTTCACTATTGATCTGGAATAAGGAATCACCAGTTGTTCCGCTACCTGCGAAAAAATCTAAAACGATAGAATCTTTATCCGTTGCAACTTTGATTAAATTATTAAGTAGTTCAATTGGTTTAGGAAATGAAAACACTTTTTTGCCAAATATTTTTTCAACTTCTGCTGTTCCCCTTCTGCTTGAAAATTCTTTGTCAGATAAAATTGAACGAATCAACTTCTCAGACGTTCTCATTTTTTGAACTATTCTATATTCTTCGTCTTCGGTTAAATAGCCTACAATTTCCTTATTTAGTTCACCGAGTGATTTTGGTTGTCCCCAACGCCAAACAAACTGAACACCATCTTTTACAGATTTTGGCGGATAAATTTCAATATGATTTTCATTTTTAGTCAAACTTATTTCAAAGAACTCTTCACCTAATTCTGATAATTGCTTTTCAGGATTAAGATAAAAAGGGTAATACAAATTTTCACGATTTTCAGGCGTAAAAGCTACATTACTATTGTAAAGAGGATGAACATTAAAACCACCTTTTTCATCTTTAAATGTAAATCTCTTGTTCTTATCTTCTAAAAGATTAGTCTCTGTTTTGTTTAGTTTGTTTGCATAGAAAATGCAGTATTCGTGCATTTTTCCGATATGACCATAATCTCTTGCGTTTGGAGTAGAATTGATTATGAAGGTGCCAATGTAATTCTCTTCACCAAAAACTTCGTCCATTAGCATTCGAAGTTGAGTTACTTCATTATCATCTATCGAAACAAAGATTACTCCTTCATCTTTAAGTAGTTGTTTGGATATGTATAGACGAGGGTATAAGAATGTCAACCAAGCAGAATGACTGTTGCTCTTTCCTTGCGTAAAATCTAAGATGCGTTTAGCTTTCTCAGCATCAACACCAATTAAGTTTTGTAGTTCTTTTGCGGTAAATTTCCTATCGTCTTGATATGTGAACCCATCACTTCCTGTATTGTAAGGCGGGTCAATGTAAATCATTTTTACTTGTTCGTAGTATGCGTTGACAAGGTGTTTTAGCACTTCCAAGTTGTCGCCTTTTATGAGCAAGTTTTCAGAATTAGCGTTTTCGGGTTTGCTATTGTGAGTTTCGTCTGCTTTCAGCAAAGTAGTTGCTGGGTCGCTTGCCAAAAGCCGTGCATACGATTTTCCAAGCCAGTCTAAACCGTAACTCTCAGTAGAAAAGTTGATTTCTTTTTCAGTCAAGTTGGCTTTAAACTTTTCCAATTGAAAGTTTCCATCTTTGTCAAAGCAATGAGGAAAGTTTAATCTTAATGCTTCCAAATCTTTGTTTGGCACTTTTATGTCATTCGTTATTTTTTGTTCCTTGCTCATTTCTTGTTCTTTTTAATGTCGTTGTCAATTAAGAGGTCTTTCACGTTTACGTCCAATATTTTGGCTATGTCGTAAAGAACTTCTATTCGTGGTTGTTGTCTATTTTGCACATAAGCATTTACCATATTGTAGCTTTTGCCCAATTGCTCGGCAAGCCAAGTCTGCTTAATGCCTTTTTCGTCCAATACTTCCTTTATTCTGTTCATTTGCTCAAATGATTCAAGTCGCAAATATAGTTTTAAAATATTTTATATCTCGTTTTGCAAGATAAAAAGTAATCAAAATATTTTCAACATTCTCAAAGGTGCGTTGGCAAAAAAAGGTTCTTTGGGTTTTAAGAAGGGGCGGTTTGTGCCCCAACAACAAAAAAGCAGCCCCCCCAAAAAAGAGAGACTGCCTTCCCAAATATCTACCTAAAAAAAGATTCTACTTCTTTTTCCCTTCCTTCTCAGACCCCACAAAATCAATATGCTTTTTCACTTTTCCTTTTTTGGAAACTTCGGCAGAACCTTCTATGCCGTAGCCGTCGATAGTGCCTTTTACTTCTACAGTTTCGTCGAGTTTGTTGGTTAACGAGCCTTCAAACTCAACATACAATACTTCTTCGCCTTCGTCTTTATATACGGAGTCAACAGTAAGTTCAATGGAAATAGCATCGGCACACATATCGTGGCCAATGATTTTTGAGCGGAGTTTTCTGTTTTTCCCGAATACTTGTGAGACACATCAAGTTATTCCTCACGCTTCTCGAACATCCTTCTAATCAGATGAAATACAATGGCTACCACACAAAATACACCAATATGCCAAAACCAGTTTATGGTTTGTTCCAGATGTGACATTGTCCAATTACTTGGCTGATAATCGCGGTGGAAGGAGGTGAAATAAATCACAATTCTTTCCAAAGGGAAAAGAATGATAAGGGAAATAAATATTCTTAATACGACATAGTTACGTAATGTCTTAATCCAAAGAAGAACAGGAGATAGATAAAGGAGATATTGAAACCAGTATGCATACCAATAAGGGCCGGTAATACGTTGGAGCAGATCTCCTTCATTTGGATCTGTTGTGATTTTTATTTCTGAATACAGGTCTAAAACTATTGTTTGTTGCACAAACTTTACACTTATGTCCCAATTCTGATATTCTTTAATAAATAGAGCATCCAGCATTTATG
>JBKDHA010000244.1:0-8200 GCA_046335555.1 Bacteroidota bacterium | reverse complement strand
AGAATTGTTTACCAATCAACTCCTGATCTTTTCAGATTGAAGCGGGCTTGCTTTTGAAATGCAAAGGAGAAATCCAATGAAATCAACCATTCTGAATCGGAAATATCTCTATTGGGAATTATCCCGGACAGTAGTGATTCTAAAAATACATTTACATAAGAACTAAGCCAGGTACTTTGTAGTTAGATTTTAACCAATTAAAATATTCTTCATTAAATTGAGGATTTAAATGCTGCAAAATCTGTTTTCCTGAATTTGATAATGCAAAATAACCCGGTACTTGAAAACTAGATAATTCATCATTAATAGACTTAAATTGAATTTTTTCATTAAAATAATTTATAGAAAAAACATTATTTTGAGAAAAATCAATTATTTCGGTCATTTCATTAGGCAAAAAAAGTCCTAAATGCTGGAGAGTCTGTAAATCGCCAAAATCTAATTTTAACATATTGCTTGCTAATGACCCTGCAAGAGATAACACAAATATATCTTTAGGTATTTGACTTGAATTTATACAAAAAGAAGACATATTTTCAAATAAACTTAATTCTTGTTTCCCAAGCATTTTTAGAATATGCAGTGTACTCATAGAGTAAAGACCTGGTTGATTGTACTCTCCAGCAATAATTTTTGCAATCAATTTTTGCATTTCATCATTAGATATAGTTTTAGAATGTTCAATTATGTTCCAAAAAAAGTCATTATCCATCTGAATATTGTTTGACTTATTTTGATCAATATACGTCGCACTTTTTGCAGCAATTTCTAACAAATTGCTCATCTGACGCATATATTTAATATATTGCATTCCAACAATACCATTTTCTTTAGCTTTATGATATTCATCATGTATTAATTGTTTTCTAATCTCTCCTTCTGCGGCCCATTGACTAAGTTTGAAACCTGTTATTTTATCAATAATGGTAGTAAAAAAAGGCGTATTCGCTACCTTAGTTGCATTATCAATAGCGTTAGTCAATGATGTTGGTTCCATATTAAAATATTTTTACATCAAAACTACTTTAAATTGCGATAAATATACTATTTCAATAAAAAATTAGATATTAAAAGTAAATTTGAATCAAATTATATATTGAACAGTAAAATATTAATATATAGACAACTTTTGTTTAATAAATCAATTCTTTATCCAAAGAAGTCGAGGTACAAATCCTTTAAAAAAGTGTGCCCCAATATGCAAACCAGTAAGGGCAAAATAGTCTATCAGTAAATGCTGCATTAACTAATTCGTTAATACCATCGCTGTAATTTAGAATGGTGAGAATTGATCGTATCAGGAAAATGAAAGCCCCAATCAGAAGATAAATATTGGATAGGCTAATTAACGTTTTTAGCGTTGACATGTAAGTTGGAAGAAACCAATAAGCGAGAAAAAGTAAAATTGCAGTGAGGGTAAATCCACTAAATATATATACTGATAGTGTATTCATTTATGGACTTGTTTACCGTGTAAGTCCGAAAGTAACCTGAATAATCCTTTTCATCATTCGGAGAAAATCAGCCTCCTTCATTTGTACATTCACATTTGAATTAGTTATGATATCTTTCTCTACATTAAACAAACTAATCAACTGAAGACGTGCCTGATAGCTAGTCATTTTACTATTACCGGAAAACATATCAGGTGAAAGATGAAATGTAAATTCATCTTCGGTTTTATTGTGAGTAATCATAACACAAACCGCAATACCATCATATTCCATAATATCATCTACTGAAACTACTATAGCCGGATGATTTTCAACTCCCTGAGGAAGGTTAAAAGGTACTTCAATTACATCCCGCTGGCGTATTTTCCTCATAAACTAACGACTGAGATGCGCCTGTACAGCTTCTTTTGAGCGAAGTACTAATTGATCTATAAATAAAGAATCTGTGGGAGTATGTTTATCTTTTGAAAACGCCTGAATCCTGATCAGACTTTCAATTTCGTACATTTCGTCAAGGCAAAGATTTACTTTGTCTTTTATTGATGAATCATTAAAATAATCAACCTTTTCTAGGCGATCATTTTGCTTTCTGAGCAATGAAATTATTCGTCTGACTTCTTCTACTTCTTTTTTTGATTGCTTATCGTCAAACTGTTTATAGATTTCTTTAGCACCTAAGATAAGTTGGTGAATTTCATCTAACTGACGCCGAACAGAGGCTTGTATTTTTTCTTCCAGAAAATTGATAAACCGCGAAATCCAGCCAATACGAATCGACTTTTCAATTTCCTGAGAGGAGGACTGAATAAATGTCAGTGGTGATTGATATCTAAGATTATACGCAAACATAATTACAAATATACTACACAACAGCCTTTTGTCAACTAATTATTCTATAAGTAGTATTACGCCCCCCCCCCCAAACCCCAAAAACCCTTACTTTTACCCCCGCATTTTCGAGCATTCTCAACTATGACAACACGCGATACCAACTCCCCCACCCTCCGTTCGTGGGTTACCGTTCCTGAAGGAAGCGATTTTCCGATTCAAAATTTACCATTCGGTATTTTCAGCACCGGGCGCAGTCCGCGGGTCGGTGTAGCTATCGGCGATCAGATTCTGGATCTGGTTGCGCTTTCGGAAATGGGGTATTTTGATGTGCTGCAGCTCGATAAAAAAGTATTCAGTCAGCCGGTGCTGAACGATTTTATTGCACTTGGCCGTCCGGTTTGGCGGGCAGTGCGCAACCGCATTTCGGAACTGCTCGACGAAAAAACACAGGCGCTGCAAAACCAGCCCGAAGCCCGTGCGCAATGCCTCGTGCCCATGAGCGAAGCCCGCATGCACATGCCCGTGCGCATTGGCGATTACACCGATTTTTATTCGAGCATTGACCATGCCACCAACATGGGCAAAATGTTCCGCGATCCAGAAAATGCTTTGCTGCCCAACTGGAAACATATTCCGGTTGGCTATCACGGCCGGTCTTCATCAATAATGGTAAGCGGGGTTAGCTTTCACCGCCCGAAAGGTCAAACCAAAGCCCCCGATGCAGAAGTGCCCTCATTCGGAGCAACAAAATTGCTTGACTTTGAGCTGGAAACAGCCTTCATCATCGGCAAACCCACTGCTTTGGGCGAAAGCATTACCACCGCCGCCGCCGATGACCATATTTTTGGCATGGTGCTGTTTAACGACTGGAGCGCCCGCGATATTCAGGCTTGGGAATATGTGCCGCTGGGGCCTTTTCTGGCTAAGAATTTCTGCTCCGTTATTTCGCCGTGGATTGTAACGCTTGATGCCCTCGAACCGTTCCGCGTGGCCGGCTACAAGCAGGAACCCGCTGTTCTTCCCTACCTCGAATACACCGGCGAGAAGAACATCGACATCAATCTTGAAGTCTCAATTAAACCAGCCGAAGCCGCCGAAACCGTTATCTGCCGCTCCAACTACAAGTATATGTACTGGACTATGGAGCAGCAACTTGCACATCACACCGTAAACGGCTGCAACATGAACATAGGTGATATGCTGGCCTCAGGCACAATCAGCGGGCCCGACGAAGGCTCATTCGGTTCGATGATGGAAATAACCTGGCGAGGCACAAAGCCCGTGAAAATGGCCGACGGCAGCGAACGCAAATTCATAAACGACGGCGATACGCTGATCATTCGCGGCTATGCAGAGAAAAACGGTGTGCGCATCGGCTTTGGCGATTGTGCATCAACCGCAATGCCCGCTGTTTAATTTTCACAGTAAACGCTATTCATACGCTGCACTATGTTTCGATATTTCTGCATCACGCTTGTTGTTTCTCTGCTTGCGGCTTGTTCGGCAAATGACAATGCCGATCAAAAGAAAGCCGAAGATTCGATAGCCGCACTAAAACCCGTGTTTTTCCAAACCGACAGCGGAAGACTTGAAGTACCGGTGCGCGACGGAAAGAAAAACGGAACTGCCATATTGCGGAATGCCAACGGCGTTGTAATTGGCTCAGGCCTGTTTGTGAATGATGTACAGGCCGGTGTGTGGAAACGCTTTGACCAAAACGGCAAACTAGTTTCCGTAAATCAGTTCAGCTCTGGAAAAGCTGTACGCACATTAGACATAAGTGATTTTGAGAAACGGAAGTTTGAGAATGCAGCGATGAACATCCGCCTCAGCATTCCAAAATTATGGATTGAAGTGGAATCGCCAAACCCGGCACTGATGGCCATTTTCGAGAAAAACATTGCTGATACTTCAGTTGTGCAGCCTCCGGCAGTGAATGTGGTAAAAGCTGTGCTGGGCAAAAATGAAACACTCGAAAAATTAGCGGCTGATCAACTGAATATCCTCCACCAAGCCATAAACCGGGTTGAAGTAATTGATGAAGAATATTTCACACTTAAGAAAACTACTGGTTTTCGACGATACGGCATGTACACGGTTGACAATATAACGGTTGGTTTTATGAATGCCATCCTGATAAACGGTAATGATGTATATGTATTTAACTGTGTAGCAGACAATTCCAAGCCGGGCGAGTTTTTAGCGTATCAGGCTGTTTTTGATGAATTGGTGGAGAGTTTCGAGACGATAAAATAAATATTGGCTTCCACTTAACGGATCAAAACGGCCGTTTGTCGATCTGAGCGCTATCGCTGTCAGATTATTACAACTTTTGTGGCATAAATGCTGTTTAAAGGCGTGTATGACCCAAGTTCGTATTTCAATCGCAATAATTTTAAGCTTAGTTGTTTTACCTGAGTTTTTGCAGGCGCAGAATTCAGGCCAGAACAAACAGATGTTTCAGTTTTCCTGGCATTTTGGTCTCGACCGCCAGTTTTACGAATCATCGCTGGAGCGCTCGTTTGGCAAAACATCAATATTAGTTGGTATTGGCGGCAGTTCAGTAATGGGCAGCGATTATCAATATGTTTCACCGGCTGATGCAGGCGATGTTAAAAAGCGCGGAGAAGTTGTACAGAGCAAAACCATTGATAAGTTTCCGGATGTTTATACGCCCGAAACATATCTCGAAAGCAGCTCTACAAACTACCGCGGAGCGTATATCAGAGCCGGGATTTCACACTATTTTAATGCCGATAAAAGCAGCAACCGACTTTCAGGAATTTATGCCGGTTTGGATTTGATCGGTATGCAAACATTCGAACACCAAACACTTACATACCGTATTGATACCAAACGCGGACAAACCTGGACTGCCAGCGATGAAAACAGATTCTATACCCTCGGTATTGCGCTGAAAACGGGTTATGTTTGGTTTCCGTTTAAGCAGGAACTTTGCTGTGTACGGCTTGATGTTTCGCATCCGTTCTACATTCCGTTTACCAAAGAAATTAATGTAAATGGCCCCTTTACCGGCGGACATTTTGAAGGCGCAGTAGGTATCGGATTCCGTATCGGAGCTCGATGATTGTAGAGGAAAGCGAAAAGTTGTAACTTCAATGCAGATTTTTAGCAGAATGTTTTTCTGCAGCATTGAATTTTATGGCCGATACATCAAAATCAGTTCCCGTTATTGATCTGGATCAGGAACGTAAGGAAATCCTGAAACGCTACCGCAGTCTGCTGCGTGCCTGCAAACGCCGCCTTGAAAAAGGCGATAAACAACTTATCCGGAAAGCATTTAACGTTGCCCTTGATGCGCATAAAGATATGCGCCGCAAATCAGGCGAACCCTACATTTATCATCCGCTTGCCGTTGCACAGATTTGTGCCGAAGAAATTGGACTCGGCACAACCTCTGTTGTTTGTGCATTACTTCACGATACAGTTGAAGATACCGACATCACTCTTGATGATGTAAAGGGAATGTTTGGCGAAAAGGTTGCCAAAATCATCGACGGACTTACAAAGATTTCGGGCGTTTTCGACCAGCAGACCAACTCGCTGCAGGCTGAGAATTTCCGCAAAATGCTGCTTACACTCAGCGATGATATTCGGGTAATTCTCATCAAACTTGCCGACCGCATGCACAACATGCGCACGCTTGATTCGATGAAGCGCGACAAGCAGCTGAAAATTGCTTCCGAAACGCTGTACCTCTATGCCCCGCTGGCACACCGCCTCGGCCTGAATGCCATAAAATCGGAACTCGAAGACCTCGGGCTTAAATTTACCGAGCCCGATGTGTACAACGATATAGCCCAGAAACTGCGTGATACAGAACCCGAACGCAAACGGTTTATTGCAAAATTTATTCAACCGATAAAAGAGATTTTGCAGGAACAAGGGTTCAAAGCCCGCATTTACGGCAGGCCGAAATCAATCTTCAGCATTCAGAATAAAATTCGTTTCAAAGGTGTTCCGTTTGAAGAGATTTACGACTTGTTTGCGATCCGAATTATTCTGGATACACCTTACGAAAACGAAAAAGCCGATTGCTGGCGGATTTACTCGATTGTAACCGACTTCTATCACCCAAGCCCCGACCGTTTGCGCGACTGGATTTCGACACCGAAAGCAAACGGCTACGAATCGCTGCACACAACAGTAATGGGTCCTGAGGGCAAATGGGTTGAAGTCCAAGTGCGCTCTGAACGCATGGATGAGCTTGCCGAAAAAGGCTACGCTGCACACTGGAAATACAAAGATGCAGCCACTCCGGCCGAAAACATCCGCGAAAATCAGCTGGAAGAATGGCTCCGGAAAATCAGAGAATTGCTGGAAAGTCCGGAAGACAATGCGCTCGATTTTATTGATGATTTCAAACTCAACCTGTTTGCCGAAGAAATATTTGTCTTTACGCCCAAAGGCGAAATGCGTACAATACCCGTTGGTGCTACTGCACTCGACTTTGCATTCGAAATTCATACCAAAATTGGAGAGCAATGTATTGGAGCAAAAGTGAATCACAAACTTGTTCCACTCAGCCACGAACTTATTAGCGGCGATCAGGTCGAGATTCTTACTTCATCCAAACAGCAACCTAAAGAAGACTGGCTCGGCTATGTGGTTACAGCCCGCGCCAAATCAAAGATCAAGAGTGCACTCAAAGAAGAGAAACGCCGGATTGCTGAAGATGGCCGCGAAATTCTGGAACGAAAATTCGATCACCAGAAAGTTGATTTCACGGTAAAAAACATTAATGAATTTCAAATGTATTTGCGCCTGCCCATTGCGCAGGAACTCTTTTACCGCGTTGCAAAAAACATTGTCACACTTCGCGAACTCAAAAACTGGATCCGCGATAAAGACAATCCTGCCAAGCCGGCAAAATCAGAACCCACGCTGGAGCAGGTTGTAAAAGAAGTTCGCGGACAGCGCGGCGCAGAGGATATGCTCATCATTGGCGACAATATGACGCGTATCGAATACAAATTAGCCAACTGCTGCACACCTATTGCCGGCGATGATGTATTTGGTTTCATTACAGTTGGCGAAGGCATCAAGATACACCGCGTAAGCTGTCCGAATGCCCTGCAACTCATGTCTAATTATGCTTACCGCATTGTAAAAGCGCGGTGGCAGGGACAAGAAAAGATTTCGTTCCTTGCCGGTATTCGCGTTGCAGGTATCGATGAAGTGGGTATTGTAAACAACATCACAAGCATTATTTCCAGTGAGCTGAATGTGAATATGCGTTCCATTAGTTTCGATACCTCAGACGGTACATTTGAAGGAACAATTATGCTTTTCGTTCACGATACCAATCACCTCACCAACCTGATAAAAAAGCTGCGCAAAGTAAATGGTGTGCAGGATGTTTCGCGGATTAATCCGGGAACATGATTATTTACTTATCTCAATTACTATGAAATCAAAAGCCGTAAAAAATCAGATTTTTCAATACATTGATCGTGTTGATGATGATAATTTCTTAATTGAAATAAAAAATATGCTGGAAGAACGGCTCAAGTTATCCAACAATTTTTCTCAATTAACTGATGAAGACCGTAAAATAATTGCACATCGTAAAGAGATGTTTTTGTCAGGTAAAGAAGAATCATACGATGCTTTTGAAGCGGGAAAAGAATTACTTAAACTTTTTGATAAATAATTACTGTTGTGTTTGAGATAAGAGTTATTGCCAGTGCATACAAAGAACTTAGATATTTTGCCGAATGGTTTGAAGATAAAAAAACCGGATATGGTCGATTATTTATTGATGAGTATCTTGAAGCAGTTCAACATATAAAAGAATATCCCTTTGCGCAACAGGAAATTGAAGATTCATTAAGGCAACTTATGATTGGTAGATTCCCATGTCTTATTATTTATGATGTTATTGATAACAAGAC
>JBKDHA010000243.1:0-8659 GCA_046335555.1 Bacteroidota bacterium | reverse complement strand
TTGCCGGCCTTGCCGATGGCACACTTTCCTGTATCACCAGCGGGCATTTGCCAGAAGATGCCGAATCGAAAGTGGTGGAATTTGATCTCGCGCATTTCGGAATGCTCGGACTGGAAAGTGCTTTCGCACTGGCGCGCACTGCCGCACCGCAACTTTCAACGGAACGCTTGGTTGAAGTCTTTTGCAACGAACCGCGCCAAATTGCCGGCATAGAAATTCCGAAGATCGAAGAAGGCGCAACGGCCAACTTCACACTTTTTGCTCCCGATGCCGAATGGACATTTGAAAAGCAAAACATCCGCTCACTTTCACGCAACACACCGCTGCCCGGCACAAAACTCAAAGGCAAAGTGTTTGGGATTTATAACCGCGGACAGTTTATAGGTGCTTAACAGAATTTACATACAGCTTACAAAACAAAAATGGCCGTCGTAACTGACAGCCATTTTTTATATGCAGAATAATTCAACATTCAGCACTCATCATTCAACATTACTTTTACTCTTCATCGTCGGCATCCACCATATTGTGGAATACCTCCTGCACATCTTCATCTTCTTCCAAACGCTCAATCAGTTTATTGAATTTATCGAGCGCATCACCTGTAAGCGGTCCTGTGTTAGAAGTGGGAATACGCATGAGTTTGGCTTCCAGCACTTCAATTTTCAGGGCTTCCAGACCTTTCTGCATTGCACCGAAATCGGTGAATGCACAGTAAACCATTGCATCATTTTCGTCACCGGGATCAATTGAATCGAGACCTGCGTCAATGAGATCGAGTTCAAGTGATTCGATATCGTGACCGGTAGTGTTGATGCGGAATACGCCTTTACGTTCAAACAGGAAATCGAGTGAGCCGCTCTTGCCCATTTCACCGTCGCAACGGTTAAAGTGCATACGAATGTTTGCTACAGTGCGTGTTGGGTTGTTGGTTGCGGTTTCAACTACAATGGCCACATTTCCGGGACCATAACCTTCGTAAACAACTTCCTGATAGTTATCTGCTTCTGCTTTTCCGGAGGCTTTGGCAATGGCAGCATCAACACGATCTTTGGGCATGTTTACCGCCTTGGCATTCTGCATCACCAGGCGAAGACGTGCATTGGTATTGGGATCAGCGCCACCGGCACGAACGGCAATGGCAATTTCTTTCCCGATTTTGGTAAACTGCTTCGCCATGGTGGCGTAGCGTTTAAACATTTTGTGTTTGCGTTTCTCGAAAACTCGGCCCATAGTAGTGGCTTATTTTATACGAATGAATGAAGGACAAATTTAATAAAAACACTGATTTTACGACCGAGGCATCAGGATACAATGTCAGGAAATCTATTTACAGCCTGTTGTTTTTCCATTACTGCATACTTTCTGATTCCCCAAATTCTGGCATAAGGTGAAAAAATAGTTCTGAATTTATCGTGAATAAGCTGAATATCAGCCTCCTGATTTGGAGCGTGGATTACAGCATAAAACTCTAATTCATAATTTGCTATCGGAACTGGTAAACAAGTTTCAAAATCAGCAGCCAATGCTCCTTGCTTTTGCACGCAAAGCATAATTTGGAGTACATCAATAGACTTTTTAGTCAGGTTGAATATCCGTTCATTGATTTTACCCGAAATTGAACCGGGAGAAGAGAAGTCTTTTAATTCAAAGAGAAGCACCCGATTGTTAACTGTATCTATCCAACCGGCATCCATTTCTTTGAAATAATTACCGCTAAGTTTTAGATAGGCGCTGCAATCACGAAGTCTGAAACCGTTGGTATCAGGAAATGTCAGGCTTGTACCACTTTCAGTAAGAAAAGCCATAATCAAGAGTTAAGATCGAGATCAAGTTGCTGATCGGCCATTTTTATGGCTTCTTCTGAAATTTCATTTTCAGGAATGGATGTTCTCAGGTCGTGTCTTTGTGAAACTATACCCGACTGCGACTGTCTTAGTTCATAGCATAATGAATCAACCTCAAATTGCCTCGAAGACAGATGCAGTTGTTTGAGCATAAAATAGCTGTGTGTGGCCAGAAAAATTTGAACCCCGGCCTTCGACATAAGCATAAGCATATCGGCCAATTCCCTTATTGCACTTGGATGAAGAGCCGTTTCGGGTTCATCCATAAACAAAATTGAGTTTTGGCTCAATTGTCTGTTTCGGATGAGTACGTGAAGAATACCTATTTTTTTTATGCCTTCTGCGGTAAGTTGCATGGGGAATTGATTCCTGTTTTTCACAAACACAAAATCATCATCACTATCAGGTTCAATATGTCCTTCAAACAAATCTTCGAGTTTCGATTTTACATCTTTAAGTTCGAAAGTTGTTTTGCCGGAAACAGGAGGTAGCACCAATGAACGAATCAAATCAAGATATGTATCATCAAACCCGGTCATGTGCAAATTATCGCGCGTGGCGCGGATGGCTTTTAAAGCTGTCAGCACTTCTTTAGCCGGAACAAAAAGAACCTTGCATCTGGAGTCGAGTTCAGAAATTTTATCCTGACAATCGGTTATAGTGGTGGTGGTTGATTCGCCAAATGAAAAATGTAACCGGTCGCGGTAATTTGTCCACGGGTGCCTGAATTCAATATCGGTAATAAGTTTGTCTTTTACGGGCTTTCTAACCAATTCGCCGAGGCCTTTTTTGCCAGGCTGAAATGTGTTTTGAAGTTTTTCGGCCAGAATTTTCTTTAGCACAGGATCGTTTGTACGTGATTTGAGTGAAAACTCTTCCACACTTTTTGCTGAAGCATATAATAGTTTCAACAGGCCGGTTTTCCCGGTATCATTTTTACCAATAAAAACGTTAATTCCTGAGAATTTTTCGCTTGAAAAACTCTCGTAATTCATAAAATTATTCAGCTTAACTGACTTAATCATATTGTTGGTTATCAATTCAAAAATACGCAATTACTTTGGATAAGCCACGCGTACATGATAAATGCTGCGCAGTTTTTTCTTGAATATTTTTTTGATGGTGGAAATATCCTTCAGCGTTATATCACAATTGTTGAACTGCTTCTGCTCTACCTGATGGTCGATAATGGATTCAACCAAACGGTCGATGCTTTCCACATCATACTGCGCTAAACTACGTGAAGAAGCTTCGGTGGCATCGGCCATCATAAGCACGGCAGTTTCTTTTGAATACGGCTCAGGGCCGGGATAGCGGAACAGTTCTTCATCCACCACTACATCCGGATTATTGCGTTTGTAGAGCGTAAGAAAGTAGGCCGTATTTGTAGTGCCGTGGTGTGTGCGGATAAAATCGGTGATGATGTCGGGGAGTTGGGCAGCTTTGGCTTTTTCGATGCCGCGGATAACGTGGTCGATGATAATCGTTGCACTTTCCTCAAAGCTGAGTTCGTTGTGCGGATTAACACCGGTGCTCTGGTTTTCCATAAAGTAAAGCGGCATATCGGCTTTGCCAATATCGTGATACAGCGCTCCTGTTCGCACCAGCAGCGGGTTTCCGCCAATACTGCGTATCGCAGACTCAGCCAGATTAGCAACTTGCAGCGAGTGCTGAAATGTGCCCGGAGCACGTTCGGCCAGTTCGCGGAGCAAGGCGTTGTTGGTGTCTGAAAGTTCGAGAAGCGTTACATCTGAAACAAACCCGAAAATTTTCTCGAACGAAAAAATGAGCGGATAAGCCAGCAATACCAGCAAAGCACTGATTGCATAATGACGCAGCACCCGCCATTCGACCAAACGAAGATCGGCTTCGGTAATGAATTTCAGTCCGGCATACAACACGGTATATGCGCCGAGAATGATAACAACCGAAAAGAACAACTGCGAACGGTTGCGCATACTGGCAATGCTGAAAATAGCTACAATGCCGCTCAAAATCTGAATGAATGCAAATTCAAACTGATCGCCGGGCAAAGTCATGGTGATGATGAAAATGGTAATCAGATGCACAAACAGCGCAATGCGTGTGTCGAAAAATGCACGCATCACCACAGGCAGAATACAGAACGGTAATGCCAGAATCGGTACGCCTTCAAACAATGCCGGCAGATACGACATGCACACGGTAAGCACTACAAACAAAAGAATAAACAGCAGCCAGGCATCGTTGGCCAGCACTTCGCGGCGAAACAAACGCAGGAACTGAAACAATACAAATAAACAAAAAGCTACCAGCAGCAATTGTCCGCCAATGAGCTGCCAGAAACCGCTATCGCCGGAGCTTCGTGCCTCAAAATCTTCCTGCAGCGAAAGCAGCCGGAGGTAAATATTCTCATCAACTATTTCGCCGCGGTCAACTAATAATTCATCGCGACTCACCGCGCCGCGGGTTTTCGAAATATTGCTGAGCGATTGTTTCAAAAACCGTTCTGTAAGTATTTCATCGTAGCGGATGCTGACTGTAATAAACGAATCCGGCTGCAGTTCCGGAAAGCGCTGCGCAAATGCAGCACGAACATTTTCGCGCAGCACAAACCGGCTCACGGGCTGTTCTTCGGCCACGCTTCCGGTGATCAGCATTATTGCTTCTTCGGCGGCAATTCCTTTAGGCCAGGCAAACACGCCGCGGTTGTAAACCGAATCACAAAACTGTTTCAGTTCGGCATTTCCGCTTGCGGCGGCACGTTGTTTTGCAGCAGCAGTCGCAACCGAATCGGTACGGAAATAAAGCTTGCGGTTAGTGCGCAGTTCCAATTGCTCGGCATCTAACTCCGCTGCACTCTTGCTGATGGCAAAGTCAAACGGAGCAACTAATTTATCGTAAGGCCAGGGACGGCCTTCAAGCTTGGTTAAGTCGTACCGAAACCGAAGATTGTGCGGAAACAGATAAACAATCAGCGCCAGACTGATGAGAAACAGCAGTCCCTTAAACAGCAGCGAGTGCCGGTTGCGGATGTAGTTCAGGATGCGTTTGAGCATATCAGGGGTGAATTTAGGGGATTTTTGGTGGATTACAGCCGATAATAAATTACAGTAATATCATTACATATAAGGAGTAAAAGGGAAAATTGCTTTCTTTACTATTGCTGTTCTTTATACTCTTCACTCATGACCATTCTTGCAATCATATTTCCTGCATTTTCATTTCTTGTTCGCGGTAAAATTTTAACTGCAATCCTTTGCTTGTTGCTTCAGCTAATCCTTATCGGCTGGATTCCGGCTGCAATTTGGGCGGTTATATCACTGCAAAATGAAAGAGCCGACAAGCGCAACGAAAAACTGATAAATGCAATGAACAATCGCCGGTAAATATCGCCTGCCGATTTTACGGCTCACAAAGCTGCGTTGCACACATTCAAATATTCCGCGATATTTAGGCCGCAATGAATAAACGCGCCCTGCTTATTGTTAACCCTTTTTCGGGAAAGAAAAACGGCGAAAAAACAGCTTCGCAAATCTCTGCTCAGCTTGCCGATAAAGGCATTGAAGCACAAATCTTTCTGAGCCATTCTATTGAAGCGCTCGATGCATTTGTGGCAGCAACCGACCTCAACGCATTCAGCTTTGCCGGCATCATCGGCGGCGATGGTTCTATGCACGAGTTCATTAATGCTGTACTCAAGCATAACGAAACGGTGCCGGTGCCGGTTGCGCTCTTTCCTTGCGGCACAGGCAATTCCTTCAATTTCGACATCGGGTGCTCAACTGTTGAGGCAACACTCGAATGTATATTCAGCAACAGCATTTCGTTTATTGATCTTGCCGAAGTCAATTACAGCACGCATAAACTCTGGTCGTTCAACATTCTTGGCTGTGGCTTAGTAGCCGAAATCAATCAACTTGCCGAGCGCATGCGTTTTCTGGGCGGCAGTCGCTACACGGCAGCTTCACTCATTAAACTGATTGCAAATCCTGTTGCACAGTTTACAATTAAAACCGATGCTGCCGAATACAGCGGAAAATATTCGTTTGTGCTGGCCTGCAACACGCGCTACACTGGTAAAGGAATGATGATGGCTCCGCAAGCACAACTGAACGACGGAAAGTTTGATGTGCTGCTGGTTGAAGCCTGTTCGTTTATTGAACTGCTGCGCTTGTTTCCGAAAATTTTCAAAGGCAAACACATCGGCGCAAAAGTGCTGACCTATTTGCAAACTGATGTGCTGGAAGTAAAATCTGCCAAAGCAAATCTGTTTACGAATATTGATGGCGAGATAAAAGGGAATCTTCCGTTTAAAATGAAAGTGCATAAAGACAAACTCCGCGTTTTTGTGAAAGCATAAAGCACTGCACTATGAAAAAACCAAACGAGCTTTACACCGGAATTTCCTGCACATCGCAGGTCGATGAGTTTTTGAATGCGCTCGAACATCCGATGCTTGACACGTTGCACGAGCTGCGAAAAGTAATTCTTGCTGCTGATAAAAACATTGGCGAAGGCATTTTCTGGAATGCGCCTACATTCTACTTCACCGGTAAAATGGAAGATTTTGATCCGAAAACCTACAAGCGTTACATTGTTGGTTTTAACTTCTACAAAAAAGACGAAGTGCGTTTGGTTTTTCTGCACGGCGCAAATGCAAACGACAAAACAGGATTACTCACCGGCGATTACAAAGATGGCCGTCGTCTGGCTTCTTTTAAAAGCAGTGAAGAAGTAAAACAAAAAGAAGCTGCGTTGAAAAAAGTGATCAAGGAACTGGTAAAGCAGATGAAGTAAATTGTTTATTTTGGAATTATTTTAATGTAAGCTGTTCGTCGTAATATTCAAAAAAGCTGAATCAGAAATTTAGTTGCGCTGTTTCTTTGCGTGTAATCAATTTCGCGCAAAGACGCTTTTTCGACAAAAGCTCAAAAGGCGATAAGCTTGTAGCTTAATGAGGTATCATCTATTGTTTTATTTTTTTGTAATTGATGCCGCACCGAATCTTCGTGTTTTTGAGCGATGAATAATTTCGCGCAAAGACGCTTTTTCGACAAAAGCTCAAAAGGCGCTAAGCTTGTAGTTAAATAAGGTGTCATCCGTTATTTTATTTTATTCTGTAATTGAGGCCGCACCAAATCTTCGTGTGTTTGAGCGGTGAATAATTTTCGCGCAAAGACGCAGAGGCGCTAAGCTTGTAGCTTAATGAGGTATCATCCATTGTTTTATTTTTTTTGTAATTGATGCCGCACAAAATCTTCGCACTTACGAGATAAATTACTTTTCATACATAGTGACTGAAGCACTAAGCCTATAATTTTACCTGAAATTTATTGTGCATTAAAATTGGAGACGGGCAATAGCCTTCGCACCTCTGCGCCTTTGCGCGATTATTTTTTTTAAGCAAAGCTACTGAAGTACTAAGTCTGTAATTTTATCTGGAATTTATTGTGCACAGAAATTGAAGACGCAAAATTGCCTTCGCGCCTTTTGAGCTTTTGTAGAAAAGCGCCTTTGCGCGATTAATTATTTTCACTCAACGTTTCAGAGGCACTAAGCTGCGAGTTTTACAGTATCTTAATGAGCCAGGCGGCCGGTATATTCGGCTTAGCTGAAATTTAACAGCTACGAAATTCACCGAGAGCATTTAACTTCGCAAGAGAAATGGAATCATCAGACAATAACGAGAAACCCCGCCGCCGACAGCGCTACAAAGGCACGCACCCGAAAGCGTTCAAGGAAAAATACAAGGAACAGCAGCCCGAAAAATATGCGGCTGATGTGGCTAAAGTTATTGAACGCGGACAAACTCCGGCCGGCATGCACCGCTCTATTTGTGTGGATGAAATCATGCAATTTCTGGATGTGCAGCCCGGACAGATTGGCCTCGATGCTACGCTGGGCTACGGCGGGCATAGTCTGGAACTCCTGAAACGCCTCACTCCCGGCGGACATTTATTTGCCACCGATGTTGATCCGCTTGAACTTCCGCGCACACAGGAACGCCTGCACAAAGCCGGTTTCGGGCCTGAGGTGTTTACAGCGCGGCAACTCAACTTCTCTGAAATTGATACCATAGTTTTGGAATCCGGCCCGCTGAATTTTGTGCTGGCCGATTTGGGCGTTTCGTCGATGCAGATTGACAATCCCGACCGCGGCTTTTCGTTTAAAGTGGAAGGCCCGCTCGATCTCCGCCTCAATCCCTGGAGCGGAAAACCGGCCTCTTACCTGCTCAAAAACATCACTGCCGAGCGCCTCGAAGAAATCTTCACCGACAATGCCGACGAGCCGCACGCCGAGCTAATAGCCCGCGCCATCGTGAACCGCCGCAGCAAAGGCCAGTTCATCACTACAACGCGGCAGCTCCAGCAAGCCATTGCCGATGCCCTGCACTTCCTCCCGCCCGAGCACAAAGACGGCGATATCAAAAAGGCTTGTCAGCGCTGTTTCCAAGCCCTGCGCATAGAAGTCAACCACGAGTTTGAAGTCCTCGACACGTTTCTCGAAAAGCTGCCCGGTGTCCTCGCTCCCGGCGGCCGGGTTGCTATACTCACCTTCCACTCCGGCGAAGACCGCCGCGTAAAGAAGTCGTTTCAGCGTTTTTTCCGCGAGGGCGTGTACTTGGCAATAGCTAAAGAGCCGGTGCGGCCTTCGGCGGAGGAATGTGCGCGTAATCCGCGGGCGAAATCGGCGAAGTTGCGGTGGGCTGTTTTGGGGTAGGTTGTTGAATTGCGTATTGGGGATATCTATTTGTGTGGATATACTTTTTACGCATATTGCGGATTTTGTATATCTGTTTTGAAGCAAATTAATTATCAATAGTTTAACTA
>JBKDHA010000242.1:0-8001 GCA_046335555.1 Bacteroidota bacterium | reverse complement strand
GAGAAAGGTGGTTTTTTTTGCACAACTAAAAACACACACTTTCTCTTTTTTTATGCCATTGTATGAACAAAAATTATCCCCAGAGCACTGTTAATTAAATTGGCTTCGATTAACTGTGGAAAAACTACCGGAGTATTGTTTTTAAAAGACGGTTCAAAAAAAATGGCTTGTCGTTTTCTCAAACATTATGATGAGATACTTGAGTATCCTTTTTTGCGTGTACACAAGTCACACATCATTAATATTGAATGTGTGAAATCATATCACAAAAATATGGGCGGATATGTGCTGCTTGAAGATGGTACGCAGATCGATATTTCTCAAAGCTATAAAGATGATTTTCTGAATTATTTCAAATGAATAAAATCAATAGAAAAAACAGAATAAAGCAAAACGGCTTGCATCAACCAGATGCAAGCCGTTTTAACTTGTGAGAAGTGAATTATGCGATACGCACGTTCACAGCATTGAGACCTTTTTTACCTTCTTCTACGTCGAAGGTAACATTGTCGTCCTGGCGGATATCGTCTTTCAGACCAGTTACATGAACAAAGATTTCCTGGGTGGTGCTCTCATCGGTAATGAATCCAAAACCTTTGGTCTGATTGAAGAATTTTACTTTTCCGTTTTTCATTGTATTGATTTATTAAATTGTGCATCTGATACATCAATGAGATGCACCCGGTCAAGAATTGTTTTAACTGCGACCAACAGCTTTGAGATAGCCTACGTGTGAGCGAATTGCCGACAGGAAGGTTGGATATTCTGTGTATTGTACATTGTATTCGGCACACGTACTTTTTACTAATTTGTTGATAGCCGGATAATGTATATGACTGATTTGCGGAAACAGGTGATGCTCGACCTGAAAGTTTAAGCCGCCTGCAAACCACGAAATTAATTTATTGTCGGTGCTGAAATTAGCTGTTGTAGCCAATTGATGCACTGTCCAATCCTGCATCTGATTTATACGGCCGTATTCTGCTTTATGTACTGATGTTGTTTCTGTAACGTGAGCCATCTGAAACACAATGCCCAACGTGAAGCCGCAAAAAACAGACAATACAGTATAACCTGCAAGCACGGGCAGAAAACCATATTTCATAGACGGGAAAACAAGGAAAATGATCAGATACGCAATCTTACTAACCCAGAAAATAACATGTTCGCGGGTATTCATTTTCCGGAAATGTGTATCAGCAATTTTACCGCTGAAATATTTCTTGAAGTCTTTGATAAAGATCCACGCAAAGTAAACCATGCAATACAATGCCGCCCAGTAGAAATGCTGATAACGGTGAAACCATTTTGCAGGTTGCTCCGGACCGGTGCGAAGAAACGGACGAATATCAATGTCTTCGTCGATGCCTTCGATATTGGTAAATGCGTGGTGGTTGGTGTTGTGTTTAACTTTCCAGAGGTAAATATTTCCGCCAAGTAAATTGAGTGAGTAGGCCATAAGTTCATTCACCCATTTCTTTTGCGAATAGCTGTTATGCCCGCCGTCGTGCATTACATTAAACCCGATTCCGGCAAACGCAAGCCCCAGCAAAGCACAAATTGAAAGCGATGCCCAGGCGGGAAACACCATAGTCATAAGCGCAGTATAACATATTCCGGCGGTGATTAGCAGCACAACTGTTTTCCAGTAAAGACTGGAATTGCCTGTCTGGCTAATATTATTTTGCTTAAAATACTCATCCACTTTAGCTTTAAGAGCTGTAGTGAATGTGTGATTTTTAGAACTGAAACGAACTTGCTGCATTCGGTATTGAACTACTTGTTTACTGTGCAGCTTAACGCTGCCGCTAATTTCCGAACCAGAAGTCAGTGTACGGATAAACAAAAGAATACTACTTAATGCAGTTTGCAGAAAGCGATTCAGTTTCAGGAGGGAGTAGATGAAGACTGCAGGGAAAGTAGGGGCTTACGCGGCAGAAACAGATACCAAATCCATTGACTCAGGCACAAGGTAAGCAGGAAAAGCGGGTAAACCTAATTACCGGCAATAATTACGGCTGTAATTCTTTGCCAATTTTGGTACTATGTTCCGAAAGCTGCCGCGAACGCTCCTCGGCGCGAACAATGCCTTCGACAATAATATTGTGCAGCCCTTTTTGCTCAAAAACACTGAGCGCCGCCTCTGTTGTGCCTCCGCGAGATGCAACAGCTTTGATCAGCTCATCGAGCGGACGGTTGGAATTGTTGACTAACTGAAACGCTCCGTTCATGGTTTGTTTCACTAACAAACTGCTTTCAGCTTCTGATAGTCCGAGGTTGCGCCCGGCATCTACCATAGCCTGCAAAATGTAATAGAAATAGGCCGGGCCGCTTCCGCTGAGCGCTGTAACTGCATCGAGCAGCGATTCATCTTCAAAATAAATAGTGCGACCGGTACTGGACAGCAAATGCTCTACTTTCTGAATCTGCTGTCGCGTGGCCGAAAGATGCGCGCTGAAACCTGTAATACCCATGCCCACTTCAACAGGTGCATTGGGCATAGCGCGAATGAGTGTTGAATGCTGCAGCGCTTCTTCCCGCTGCCCGATGCGAATGCCGGCCATAATGGAAAGAACTACAATGCCGGGTTTGAGCAGCGGAGCCAGCAGCGGTGCCACATCCGGAAAATCCTGCGGTTTTACTGCAAGAATAATTACATCGCTCTCCCCAATTTTCGGATCGCTGGCTAATAGAACCTCTCCGAGATGATAATGCCGGAGCTCATCGCGGCGCACTTCATTTTTCTCGGCCAGCAACAACTGACCCTGTTTTACAAGGTTATAACGCAGGAAAGCACGGGCATAGACAAGTCCCATGCTGCCGCAACCGATAATAGCAATGCGCATACGGAGAGGTTTCTTTTGATTAAGGGGCGATACTGATGACGAAATTAACAGAAAACATCGATTCTGTTGACAACTTTCGCCACTGCTTCCAACGCATTCCCGGTATTTTTGCGGCATTATGGCAAAAGTGAAAGCCGGACCCAACGGCGAGCCGGCCGAAACGCCGCTTATGAAACAGTACAACACCATCAAGGCAAAATACCCTGATGCGCTGCTGCTGTTTCGTGTGGGCGATTTTTACGAAACCTTTGGCGAAGATGCCAAACGCGCCGCTGCCGTGCTGGGCATTGTACTCACCCGGCGCGCAAACGGTTCGGCTTCGCATATTGAGCTGGCCGGTTTTCCGCATCATTCGCTCGACAGCTACCTGCCTCGGTTGGTGCGTGCCGGTATGCGCGTGGCCATCTGCGATCAGCTCGAAGATCCGAAGCTGACCAAAACCATTGTGAAACGCGGCGTTACAGAACTGCTTACACCCGGCGTTTCTTTCAACGATAAAATTCTCGATCACCGCTCCAACAACTTTCTGGCGGCTGTTCACCTCGGCGAACGAATAACCGGCGCCGCTTTTCTGGATGTATCAACCGGCGAGTTTCTTGTGGCACAAGGCGAAACTCCCTACATCGAAAAGCTACTACAAAGTTTGCGCCCCAGCGAAGTACTTTTCCAGAAAAATCGCCGCGCTGCTTTTACCGAAACCTTCGGCGAAAAACTCTACACCTTCGGACTCGAAGACTGGGTGTTTACCGAAGCCTTTGCACAGGAAAAACTCCTGAACCATTTCGGAACACTTTCGCTCAAAGGTTTTGGGGTCGATAACCTGACTTCCGGCATTGTAGCTGCCGGAGCTGCACTGCATTACCTTTCTGAAACGCAGCATGATCGTGTGCAGCACATTGCCGCTATTTCGCGCATTGAGGAAGACCGCCATGTGTGGCTCGACCGCTTTACCATGCGCAACCTTGAGCTGTTTGGTTCGCCGAACGATAATGCGCGCACGCTTATTGATGTAATTGACCGCACAGTTTCGCCCATGGGTGCGCGCCTGCTGAAACGCTGGTTAGCTTTGCCACTCAAAGACGAAGCGCCGATTAACGAACGCCTCAGCATGGTGCAGTCGCTGCTCGGCAACACAGCATTGCGCGAACAGCTTACCGACCAACTCAAGCAAGCCGGCGATCTCGAACGCCTTGTGGCAAAAGCGGCCGCCGGGCGCATCAATCCGCGTGAACTTATGCAACTGCGCCGCGCACTTGATGTGCTGCCCGCTGTGCAGGAAGGATGCGCGCAGGAAGATGCACTAAAACCGCTGGCCGGACAATTCAACCTCTGCACTGAAATCCGCAACCGCATTGCTACCGAGCTTAGTGCCGATCCGCCTTCTTTAGTCAACAAAGGCAATGTAATTGCCGAAGGTGTGGATGCAGAATTGGATGAATTGCGGCACCTTGCTTTTTCGGGGAAAGATTATCTCCTGCAAATTCAGCAGCGCGAAAGCGAACGCACCGGTATTACTTCGCTCAAAGTAGCGTTCAATAATGTGTTTGGTTATTATCTCGAAGTAACCAACGCACACAAGGATAAAGTTCCGGCCGACTGGATTCGCAAGCAAACATTGGTGAATGCAGAGCGATACATTACACCGGAACTCAAAGAATACGAAGAAAAAATTCTGGGTGCCGAAGAAAAGATGCTGGCTATTGAAGCACGGCTCTTTACCAATTTAGTACTGGCACTTGCTGAGTGGATTATTCCGATACAGCACAATGCAGCGCAGCTGGCACGTTTAGACTGCTTTATTGGTTTTGCCGCATTGGCACAGCAGCATAACTATGTTCGTCCGCATATCAATAACTCTTATATTATTGATATAAAAAGCGGAAGACATCCGGTTATTGAGCAACAACTTCCTCCGGGCGAACCTTACATTGCCAACGATATTTATCTTGATCCCGATCATCAGCAGGTGTTAATGATTACAGGTCCGAACATGGCCGGTAAATCAGCATTGCTACGGCAAACGGCACTTATTGTTCTGCTCGCGCAGATCGGAAGTTTTGTGCCGGCTGCACATGCCGAAATTGGTTTGGTCGATAAAATCTTCACCCGTGTCGGGGCAAGTGATAACATCTCTTCCGGCGAATCAACCTTTATGGTAGAGATGAACGAAACGGCCAGCATCCTCAACAATCTTTCAATGCGGAGTCTGGTACTTCTCGACGAGATCGGCCGGGGCACCAGTACATACGATGGCATTTCCATAGCATGGTCTATTGCCGAGTTTTTGCACGAGCATCCCACAGCGCGGGCCAAAACACTTTTTGCCACACATTACCATGAGTTAAATGAAATGGCTGAGCGTTTTCCGCGCATTCGCAATTTCAATGTGAGTGTAAAAGAAATTGGCAACAAGGTGTTGTTCATGCGCAAATTAGTTCCTGGCGGCAGCGAACACAGTTTCGGTATTCACGTAGCCCGTATGGCCGGAATGCCGCGCAAAGTGGTTGACCGCGCCGGCGAAGTACTCATTCAGCTTGAGAAATCGCACAGCGCCGGCGAGCTGATGAACAGTCCCAAAAAGCAAAAAGCTGCAAAGCAGCAGGAAGAAAACTTTCAGCTTAGTTTCTTTCAGTTGGATGATCCTGTGTTGGAGCAAATCCGCGAAGAAATTTTGCAGACCGATATTAACCAGCTCACACCTGTTGAGGCATTGATGAAGCTGAATGAGATTAAAAAGCTGATCGGGGGGAGGTGAGTGCAGTCCTCTCTCGACTCCGCTCGAGATGACAAAGGCAAGCTAGAATTCAAAAAAAGCCCTTGTCACGTCGAGCGGAGCCGAGATGAGGCAAGGGTCTTCTTTACAAAGTCTTTGAGCCATTTTACACTCAACACTCAACACTTTTCACTCCCGAAGGGGAGCGCGGCTAAACTTCTTCCTCAAATTCCGGAGCCCAGGCATTAAACAGCAAGGCGAGGAAATGATTCTCATTTTCCGAAATTACATTATCCGTTTTGGTGAGTTTCACGGCAAAATCAAGAAAATGATTGCGTTCGTCTTCTGTCGAATCATCGTAGAAGTCGTTCATGCAGCGTTCGAAATGTTCTTCGTATTGTTCGCGCGGAAGCGTACTCAGCGTTTCGATTTCAGGGTCGAGATTAACCGGAATTGGAAAATTTTCGGTTAAATAATCAACGATAATATCACCGGCTTCTTTATCAAATTTACCATCAACTTGAGAGAGAATCATGAGTAAATGGTAGCCGGCAAGAGGTGTATTGAGTTTATACGACATGGGTTTTAACTGATTGAATTGGCAGTTTAAAAGTAGGATATTCTTCGGTATCGCACCAATTTGTTTAACGTTCTTTTAATTGGTTTTTTTCGGCTTTGGCTATGGTTTTGTTGTTTATAGGTTATAAATTCCTAAAACCAAAACAATTATGATGAGCAAAACGCACAAAACAGTTTTAACATTACTGGCACTGCTTGTATTCTTAACGGGCTGCACAGTTATTCGTCAGGGCGAAGTAGGAGTAAAGCGCCGGTTGGGGAAACTAGATGCGAAGACAATTCAGCCCGGTGCTAAATTGTTTTTCCCGTTTACTACCCGAATCATTAAAGTCCCGATCCGCACTCAAAATGTGGAGCTTCGGCTTGATCTGCCTTCAAAAGAAGGGGTAAACGTATCCACGAGCGTGTCGATACTTTATCACATCAAGCCTGAAATGGCTTCAAAGATTATAGAAACGATTGGCCCGGATTATGAGAGTGTGATGATTTTAAGTGTGTTTCGCTCAAAAGCAGCCGATGCAACAGCTCGCTACGATGCCAAAGACATGTACTCCGGGGCTCGTGCCACTATCGAAAAAGAGATAGCCGACAGCATGAACCAAGTACTCAATGCCCGCGGCTTTGAAATTGAGCAGGTGCTGCTCAAGAGCATACAACTTCCGGCCGGATTAACGCAAGCTATTGAGCAAAAACTGCGGGCAGAGCAGGAAGCTCAGCAAATGCAGTTTGTGCTGCAGCGCGAACGTTTGGAAGCCGAGCGCAAAATTATTGAAGCAAAAGGCATACGCGATGCACAGCAGATTGTAGGCCAGGGACTGAACGATACTACACTGCAATGGCTCCAGATTCAGGCGCTTCGCGAACTGGCTTTGTCGCAAAACGCTAAAGTTGTGTTGATGAACGGCCCGCAGCAGCAGGTAATGATTCAGACTGAACCCAAGTAAAATCGTACTAAAAGCATCCGAAAATCAATCTTTCATCTGTTTTTCCGCAGGTGGAGGGCTGATTTTCAATTACTTGAAAAAAATACGTAAAAAATTTTGCAGAATTGAAAGGCTACGCTATTTTTGTGCTCCCAAATCGCCAACAACGGCAAGGCGGGCAGTTCTTACAAATACCTGCGGAAATAGCTCAGTTGGTAGAGCGCAACCTTGCCAAGGTTGAGGTCGCGAGTTCGAATCTCGTTTTCCGCTCCAAAAGCCGGTATATCCGGCTTTTTTTTTGCCACTATTTTGCTCATAGCAGAGCATGCCCGGGTGGTGGAATCGGTAGACACGAGGGACTTAAAATCCCTTGGCTTTGCGGCCGTGCGGGTTCAAGTCCCGCCTCGGGTACAAAACAGAAAGAGAATGAGAGCGAGAGCGATCATTCTCTTTCTGTTTTACGTCACTCTCGCTCTCCGCTCTGAACTGGTATGTTATATACCACTATTGCCCTCCGCTCTGAACCGGCATGTTTTGATAGTTGAGTGTTCGGATATTAACTATTGCAAAGCCGTTCTCCTTTTTCACACTTTTTGATTTAATTAAAATCACTCTGTTTCTCACTCTGTAGTTTTCGCTCTGTAGTCATCGCTCTGTAGTCATCGCTCTGTAGTTTTCGCTCTCGCTCTGTTTCTCGCTCTGTAGTCTTCGCTCTGTAGTCTTCGCTCTGTAGTCTTCGCTCTGTAGTCTTCGCTCTCACTCTGTTTTTCGCTCTGTAGTTTTCGCTCTGTAGTTCAAATCACAGCTGTCCAAAATAAATTTTCATAATAACCTTACCTGAGCCGAATCAGCCTTTTCGGGCGGTCTGAAGAAGGGATCATCCAACCAACCCCACAGATCAACTTTCACCAGTAAATTCAATCGAAGAAAGACTACCATG
>JBKDHA010000241.1:0-10596 GCA_046335555.1 Bacteroidota bacterium | reverse complement strand
CAGAACCGGCACCGGGAACATTGGAGAATTTACGGCTTGGGGATAAAGCAAATGGAGAAAACGTGGCAATCCTTGCAAGATTTAACCGCACGATTCTTCAATTACCTTTTGCAAATTGAACGAGCTAATTTCTCAATCGCCAATGAAAAACCTTCATTTCAGTTGTGCAACTTATACGAAAGAATCAGTACGTTAGGGTTAGCGGTTTTATCATTACTGTTTCGGGAAAAGCTTTCAAGTGTGATTTGCACTTTCTTAACTACCCATAAATAGTGACATTCAAGCTCACGCTGTTTATATTGTTTTTCGTGACGTTCTTTATTTTGCTGATCACCCAGCAATCGTTCAAATTTATTGTAAAGTCCAGACTGGATTTCGGCAGTATTTCTCGTCACAACCACTATTTCAATGAGTACATCTCTGTAATCAAAAAACAGATCAACAGAAATAACGTCTGCATTTATGTATTTACTGAATTTGCTGAGTGCCTGAGCGGGGTGATAACAATCGGGTGAAAATTCTGTATTCCTGACTGCTCCCAACAGCAGTCTGTAACTGAAACTTTTTTCTTTCTGCATTAAGTGTGCGAGCTCTTTTCTGGTTTTGCCTAAACGGAATGGCCCGAAACAATTCGACTCATTTGAATAATTAAGCCGGTTTACAGAACGTGATTTTATGCGCTTTACACAATCAAAAACAGAATTCCCTGAACGTGAATGGCGAATCATACTGGCATAAATATGTGCACTGTCGATCCAATAATTTGAACAAAACATCCATTGCAAGCTGTCTTTTGTTTCAAAATTGAAGGCGGAAAATGGTTCACCTTTTTCGGAACTAATTTTGTATTTCCGAGTCATTTGATCTTGAAATGCTATGTAAACATTGTAGGCATAGTCGTGCAGGAAATAAATTGAAACGGAAGCTATGCGTTGATTTTTATCGAATTCTATTTCGGTATGGCTAACATTTTGCCCGTAGTATTTATCATACCCTTTGCTGTTTATCGCTCTGTAAAAAATCGTTCTGATTGAATCATAAGGTATTTGATAGCCGCTGTCGTAAGTGTAAGAATGCCAGATTGTACGTTCGAGAGTAGGGGTATTGTTTTTAATCTCATAAATCAGGTGTTTTACTTCTTCAAAGTGCTTACCGATGCGCAGTTCTTTCCAGCCCTGAAACGTTTGATCGGGTTCAGTTGCAATAACCGGAAGGCAAAAAAACAAGACGGACAGAAGTAGGAGTTGCTTTTTGAAAAACATGGGGTAGGGATTGATCTAACTACTTTAAAGTTAGTGAACTATTGGGGATTTTTATTTTCATAAAAGCGTTTAGTGCCGGTGTACGTTAATGAGTCTCAGCAATTAAAGCATTTTTTGTATCCGTTCATCTTTAGAAATGCGCCAGATAAAGCCATCGAGCACATAATGAGTAACCTGCGGAAGCGCAAGGAGCGGAATAATAAGTGCAAGCAATTCCGAATAATTATCGGTAATATCCGCAGTAAAATGTCCGAATACTTCGGGATGATCTTGCCAAACAAAAATATCCCAAAGCCATTCCTCTGTAAAAGCCAAGGCAAGTAGAATGCCGGCAAACAACAAGATAAATTTAGGGGAGAAAATTTTTCGCAAAAAATGCTGTTGTGAATCTTTGTAGTTTTTTCGCCCATACATCCAAATCAAAGCCATATAAGGAATGCCGTGCGAAACTACATTGAGGAGTGTAAAGGTCATATCACCGTTGAAATGCACAATACCGAAATACCAAGAAACGGCAGTGCCTCCAAGCAAAATAAATCGCGGAATATTTATGTGTTTTAGTTTCACAAAAAACCATATTTCTTTTGCAAGCCATGTGGCAATAACAACGGCATAAATAAGTGCGGCACAATATGCAATGGTAGTTGCGGGGAAAGTAGTTTGAATAAAATCGCCTGGCACGAACCAACTGAAGGCTCTTCCCGGATGCAAATGCCACCAGAGCAAGGGATACAGCATTGTACTGTAAACCGCAACAGCATCCAATTTTTTCATCCAATTTTGTGGTTCATAACGCGAGTAGATGCGTAAAAAACCATATTGCTGCCGCACAAAATGAAATACTGCAACATAAGCCAGCACACGCCAAAACCATTCGATACCGATAATACAAAGCAACACACCTGCAATATAGCATACAGCCGGAATGCCCAAGAGCAGAAGCTTTCGCTCGCGCATGAGTTCTTTATCGAAGTACGTTCTGTAAAGTGTACTATAAACATGCGCCACATCAATACATAAAACCAGAACCACCCATGTTGCTGTGTTTACGGGCTGCTGCTCTCCAAACCATTGAGGAAACAGCATAATTATGCCTAAACAAAACACCGGAGGCAGCAGAATAAATAGTAAATCGGCTGCGGCAGAATGTATCCATGGATAGTTACGCATCAGCAGTTTTGTTTTTACCGACCACAAAATTTGCAGCACGAATTCCCGAATAAAAAGCTTCTTCAAAAATTGAGATTCCACTCAAATCAGAATGCGCGAAGCAAATACGATTACCAAGAGGTACTGCTGCTTTGCGTCGCGCTTCGCCCCAGATAAAGCCGGGCACCGGGCGTATCATGCCGTGTCCCCAGAGCCACACATCAATATTGCTGATACAATTTCGCACACCGGGATGCGCCTGTTCGAGTTCAGCAATAATCATTTCGCACCATTCGGCATGCGTTTTTTCTGAGGCTTCGCGGCGGGCTTCTGCCGGTGCTTTGTGCGAAAGCGGCCAGTAAATCGTAAATACATAATTACTGTGTACGCTGCTCATGCTTTGGTGGCAAGCATTTACATATCCCAGCGATTTTGAGCCGTGAATAACATTATCCCAACTCAGCGGTTGCGGCCCGTTGTCGTAAAATGCTGTTGCGGTTATGTTGGCCACCATCCACGGTGCATACGAAAAGACTGAAGTATCCAATTCACGCGTATTGCCCAACAGCCGAGATGCAATGAACTGCGGAACGGCGAGAATAATGTTTTCGGCTTCGTAGCAAATAGTTTTGCCGCTAGTAACATCAAATACATCGGCTTGGGCAGAACGTTCTGTTATTCGAACTGCTATTGCCATTTGTTGGGTTCTGATGTGTGCTTCACAGCTTTTACGAAGCGTGCTCACTAAGCGCGAATTGCCTTCTGGAAATGTAATTACAGAACCGTGATGCGCTTGATCCTCGTTATGCCGCGATGCATAATAATGAATCCCGGCCCAAGCCGAGGTTTCTGAAACCGTTGTGCCGTAATCATCGCGGCAGCAGTAATTCACATACTCTATAAGTTCTTCGGCATTCAGGTTCTGCTGTTTTAGCCACTCGAGCATCGTCAGCTTATCAAGCCTGCGAAATTGCTCATCGGAACTGCTTCGATCAAGCGGAATTGCAAATGCTCGGTTTCCGTCGCTGCCAATGGCTTTTCGGAATCCATCCATAAGCTGTTCAAACCGTTCAATTTGCTGCAAACTTTCACTACTTAAACCATATTCGGGTACAAGATCATTTTGCCAACGTGTATTTATAAATAAGCGTTCCTGTGGAGCAAAGGTGAGGTGCAATTCGTTGTAAATCGGATTGCCGTTTTCTGTAATCCCGGTTATGGTTCCGTTTTCCTGAAGCAGTTCAAGCAGTTCTTTATTGGTTTGATCGGGTAGAGGAAGGTAGTGCGCGCCAAGCGGATATGCCGATACCGCATTTTTCCCGCCCCGTGCATTACCGCCGGTTTCGGATTCTAGTTCGAGCAGCAAAAAATCAACCTTATTTTTTTTCAATTCGCGTGCTGCTGCAAGTCCGGCAACTCCTCCGCCAATAATGAGAACATTGGTTTTTACTGTTTGCGAAACCGGGGGGAAATCCATTGTACGCAACCGATGCCCAAGTTTGCTGTCGGCACCTTTAATTTCTCCTTTTAGCTGATGCAGTGACGGTTTATCTTGGCAGGCGTTAAATATAGCAAGCACAGCAGGTGCTGAAAGACGTAGCAGAAATTCGCGCCTCGAAAATTGATTGGGCTTCAATTGACCTTGCTCCATTCTTTTTCGAAATAATGAACAAGAGCCTGATTATTCAGCCGGTTTATTTCGGTCTCGCGCCAAGCTATATCTTTTGGAAAATGGAACAGTTGCGAATAGGTATTTGCATCCATAAAGCGCAAACCCGAAGGAAAATTCACCGGCTGTGTATCTGTTTTTGAGTTCGATACCAAAACAAAGCCCCATTCTCCAAACGATGGTACCATTGTGTGATATGGCTTTGTTTGTAGCCCAGTCGATTGAATCGTATTACTAATGCACCAGAACGACTGCGGTGCATAAAACGGCGAAGTCGATTGAATTACAGCCAGTCCGTTTGGATGCAGCGATTGGCGGAGTATTTCGTAAAATGGTTTGCTGTAAAGTTTACCGATTGAGTAATTAGACGGGTCTGGAAAATCGATAATTATAAAATCGAAAAGCTCTTTGTTTTCAACGAGCCAGTTATAAGCATCGCTGTTAATGACCTTTACTTTAGGCGATTTCAGCGAATTATTATTGAGAACTGTTAGGAGTTCATGCTTCGAAAATAATTCGGTCATTGCCGGATCAAGATCAACTAATGTTACTGAATTGACCGAAGGATATTTCAGAACTTCGCGCACAGCAAGTCCATCGCCGCCGCCAAGTACTAATACTTTTTTCGGATTACTGAGTTGTGCAAGTCCGGGATGAACAAGTGCTTCGTGATAACGGTATTCGTCGGTCGAACTAAATTGCAGATTGCCGTTTAAAAACAAACGGAGTTCATTCTCGTTTTTTGTTAATACCATGCGTTGATAGGGTGTTGATCCCGAATACACAACATGTGCATTGTATGCGGCCTCTTCAGAGTGTTCCATAATCCGATCTGCAAACACCATACCTACAAGCAAAGCCAAAACCGATACAAATCCGGCCACAGCTAAATAACGTCTGTTGGGAAGTTCTTCGCGAAATGCATATACGAGATATAAACCAACTCCGGCGTTGAGCAAACCAAACAGCATTGATGTTCGGATAAGACCGAGATAAGGCACCAACAACAGCGGGAAAATGACCGAAGCCAGCAATGCACCAATGTAGTCGAATGTAAAAACTTTGGCTACCAAATCGCGAAACTTAACCCGGTCTTTGAGAATACGCAATAGCAACGGTATTTCAAGCCCAACAAGTGCGCCAGTAATTCCAACCAACAGATATAAAATAATTCGGAATGAATTGATGTGCGGAAAAAGTAAGAAGAGTAGGGCAGAGCTGAAACCGCCTACAATACCTACTAATATTTCAATCTGAATAAACCAGCCGAGCAGATTGCGGTCGAAATACTTCGACAACCATGAGCCTATGCCCATTGCAAAAAGATAAACACCAATAATGGTAGAGAACTGTGTTACCGAATCGCCCAATAAATAACTGGCCAACGTGCCGGCAACCAGTTCGTAAACCAATCCGCACGTAGCTACAACAAAAACGGCAATCAACAGCAGTAGTTGCATTATTCAGAGGTTCAGCCGTGAATGGCTGCGGCAATAATCCAGCCGAGTGCAAGCATAAAAGCACCAGCAACTATTGCCAATGCGGTGTTTTGTTTCTCTACAATTTCTTTCCAGAGGTTGTGACGAACAACAATTTTGTCAACAATCCAAAAAGCAAATACGAGCACCACAATTCCGATAACGGAGTAAATGAGCGATGCAATGAGAGGTTTGGTAGCAAGATATTCGTTCATAATTTTGAGTTTTTATTTGTGGTATCTGTAATAAGAAGAACCATGACTGCGATTGCTTCCGTATGATTTATTGTTCGGATTGCCCTGCGGATCAAACTTCTCTGTTTCTGCCGTGTTGGTATAAAGTATTCCGTTTAGCTGGGCATACACAAAATAGCCGATTACACCTACAATAATAGTCGAGTATATCATTACTGGCAGAGGAGGACGTTTCATCAGTTTTCGGAATGATAAGGTGAATAATCACTGTTGCTCCAGCGGCGGCGCTCAAAAAAGTATTTTCGAACTATAAGGGAAAGCGGAATAAATGAAACAATAAGAACCGACCACCAGAAATTTGTCCAAGTAAGAACATTGCGTGTAAACTGAACATGATTTACAAATCCGCCTGCTCCTGTATTGCCGCAGGTGATTGTTACTTCAGCACGGTAAATACCTTCGGGGACGTTGGGAATAACGGCTGTAGCTACTTTCGATCCTTCTTCCCATCGTCCATCACCATCAACACCTGAGTAATATTCAGTTCCTATGTTTATCGTGTATGCTTTTAAGGTTTTAACGTTGGTGAGTACAGCAAAAACTTCGGACCAGTTGCCCTGTACGTCTGACTCAAGTTTTACCTCAACATTTTTATTGCCCCCCGCCATTGTAAAAACAGGCGATACCTGAGTCAATGTGCGTGATGTACTGTCGGTAGTTACATATCTGTCGGCAAAAACGATATCGCTTTTGCCAGGAGCAGTTATAATTTCAAATAAAAACAAAATGGCAATTGGAATAAGCCAAAACAAGTAAAGCCATTTTGATGGAAGAAAAGCCGCATTCATTGGCTGCGAAGAACCAATGCCTTCAGGTATCTGATACTTGCTTTTGTCATTACCGAAAGCTTTTGCAAGCTCATTTCGCGTAATGTATCGACCCTGAAACCAGAATACACCCGAGAGCGAGGTTTCGCTGCCTATCAGTTCGGGAGGAGCTATGTATTCAGAATTATTGGTGCGCTCTTTTATATCGGGTAGTTGTTGATATTCGCCTTCAAATGAATGGCAGTTCGCAATTCCTTTCAAAAATAAACGGTATTCCTTTTTCTGATAAATACATTTCTTATCAAGTTTATATGGAATACCTGCAATAGGTTTCAGAAAAGTCCAGTGCCCCGAAAACTCACTCAAATAGTGGCGTTCGTGATCAGGATGATAAAGAGTGTATTCAAACCAATTGTAAGATGTGCCGCTTTCCTTTTTTTGCGTTATTGCAATAACTGTCCAATGAATATCGTCTATAGTTCCTCTGTCACCAATAGAAAACACAGGATTGCCTAAGTGTGTTTTGCTTGCGAGTTGAATTGAACTAAGCTGCCTGTTTTCATAACTCAGAAGTTTGCGGCATGATTTACAAGCTACATACGAAGTTTGTTCGGCTGCAAAAATTGTAATTGTACTTCTGCATGAAGGGCAGGCAATTTGAACATAAGGCGAAACCGGAGTTGCATTTGCAAATGTAACTCCCAAGAGTTTTTCTTTTGCTTTAGTATCTAATGCTTTACCCCAAAATTTTAACGCATCAAGATTTTTTGTTAAGTCTAAACGACAAATTTCACCCGATGGATTTTGCAGCCAAACACTTAATGCTTGCTCCATAAATACACTATGCGGTAAACTGCCAATAGCAATTTGCTTAGAGATACGTGTTAGGTTTGTAACTAAAAATGGCTGTGTATTCTGAAACAACGTATAAGATTGGCCGATCGTAAATTGCTTAATCGTTTCATTAGTAATTGGACTGTCAAATTGGCGATAAAAAATTATAGAACCGGCTTCCTCTTCAATCCACAAAATTGCATCGGCACTTCTTGCACACCAAAGCATACTGTAACCTACAGGGTATTTCTGATACAAACCGCCTGCAACTGTATAGCGCGCAGTTTCAAACTCAACGATGCTGCCGACTTTCAGCTTATTGTATAAATCAGGAATTGGATCCGATTTACCAACTGCATTGAATTGTCCCGAAGCTTTATCTATACGATGACGTGAGTTGCAGGATGAACAAACAAAAATCTCATCATTGATGTAAATTCTTGACTGAGTTCCGCATGAACCGCATTGCTGAAACTGAATGCCCGCCATCTGTTTACCGTTTTATTTGGTGAATATTGGTGAGCGTAGCCTCAAAATACTCAGCAATTGAATCGGCTAAAGCGGTTACAGTTTCATCATTGTCACGACTGAAATTAGAAAGGAATACATCAAATGTGGCCTGTCCAAATTCGGGCCAGGTATGTATTGAAATATGTGATTCAGTAAGTGCTGCAGCAGCTGTAAATCCAGCTCCTGTAAACGAATGCCAAACCTGCCCAACGCTAGTTAGGTTGTGCAAATTAATGAGTCGGTTCAACTCCGTTTTAAAAGCCTCCATATCGGTCAGCAAACCAATAGAAGAAGTATGTAGCGTGGCGATATAATGCAGGCCGGGGTTATACAACTTAATCATTGAGGTAAAAATATAAAATTCGATCTAAAAAACGCTTTTTATCTCTAATTCTATAAAAAGCATCTGTTATACCGCTTTCCATTTCTTTGCTTTCACAGGCTTAACCGTGAAGCTATCGGAATTCCCGCTGAGTGAGAGGTGAATGAACTTTGTGTTTTTATCCTCATCCATATACTGTATCTCATCATCACCTTGCTGATCGGGAGTATCGTTTTTACGACCGAAAAGCTTATTACGGGCCACACCTGTAACCAACTGAAGCGGTATGCGAAAATAAAACTGCATTTGTTCCTGCCCGGTAAGTTGCTGTTCGCCTTCCAGCAACAGAAAGCCCAGGGTTGAATTAATGGTCATAAGCGGAAATTTCAGCAGCCCGTTTTTCAGCGTAAACTCATTGCGCAGCGTGTCAAATTTCACCGCATTCAGATTTTTATCACCAAAGTAATTACTGAGTGCTTGCAGCGGAGCATAATTATTAAGGCTTCCGTTCGTTACTTCCGCATTAATCTTTAAATCCGATTCTTCGAGCATCGGTACAAGATCGGCGTGCATACGCACAAAGCCTGTAATCTTACAGTTGGCTTTTCCGTGCAGATTTTCTGAAAGCACATAGTTTTGTCCGAAATTATCAAACTTAAACAGCAACTGATCCATATTTACCTGCTGCAAACTCATCACCGGGTAAAGCATAATGTGATTGGGATTGCTGCCGTCGAAACGACCGCTCAGCCCCAATTGTCCGCCAGCAATTCCGGTGTGCAGCGTATCTATCTCCAATACATGATTTGGAGTGGTGTGCAGCTTGGCGTTAAAACTGTTCAGGTTAAATTTGTGATATTTTAATTTGCCAATACGCAAATCGGCTTCCATATCACGGAAAGGAAGTGTGTAAATATTAAATACACTATCGTGCTCACCACCTTTAAGACTGTCTGTTTTTTTCTGCTGATAGCTGAACAGTTCGTCAAAATCGAGGTTCGCCGATTGAAGCTTTAGTTTATCGCGTTTTGTTCGCTGCTTGTTTTCTTTTCCCAGGAAATAATCAGCATTTACAAGCCAATCGGTTTTGCCCATTTGCCCCGAAAAATTTTCGATGGTTAGCTGGTCTTTCTCCCAATGAAAACGCCCTGAAGCGCGATTCAATTTCATAGGATGCACAGAAAAAGCCCCCTGCAAACGTTCGAGTTGAAGGTCGATAAACTTCCAGCCATTTTCAAAGTGCATCAGCGACAAACCATGCAGCCTGAAATCTTTTACTTCCTCTTTGCTCCAATCTTCGGGAAGATAGTTTTTACCTCTGTACGTAAACAGGTCATTAAGTTGCAGCAGTTTTGATGTTAAATCAAACTCAATCTTTGTATCGCCCTTTGGATTCTCCTCAAACCACTTGTCGTAATGCGTGAGTTTACCATCGAAGTGAAAATCACTCTCATCAATCATACCTGTGAAATCAAGAACGTTGAAATCAGTAGTATCAATCAACACATCAGCATGAAAATCGTGCAGGGTGTGCGGGAAGTGTTGTAAATCGGCAAACAAATTATCAATGTAAAACTCGCCCAAGGGTAAATTCGGAGACTCGGTAATTGCCTTAGCCGAGCTCACAAAGTGCAGGTTCATGCTCAGATTTTTAATCACCTCATCAAATGGTTTTCCTTTACTGCTATCTCGTGTGGTAAGCTGTTTTAAATCGAGTGTATTGCTTTTGAGTGCGAGTTTTGTTTCAACTTCGCGCGCGGTGTGGTGAATAATTGCCGGTAAATCGCTAATACTTCCGTTAATCGAAAGATCACTGTTACCCATTACGAGGCGGCAATAGTCAATCTGCGCAGCATGACCTTCCATGTGCGCTTTAAGGTCTAAGTCGTTGAGCGGCACAGGAAGTTTTGAACTCAAAAAGCTCAGGTTAGTTACTTCCAATGTAGTTTCGTATGATTCGTTTAAGCGTTCCAAACTTCGCTCCGGGAAATTTGGATCAATAAGATCATGAAAATTCATGTCCAGCACAACCCGGCCTTTCAGGTCGCTGAGCGATTTAATATTCAGAAAGCGGGCTAAAAATTCGAGGTCAAAATCTGAATTCAGTTTAAGATCAATTTCAGGAGCGTTAAAATTTGTTACTGATAAATTACCGGTAAATTTTCCGGCATCTGGCTTGGCAAAAAAATCCTGAAGCATAAACTTCATTGTAGATGCATTACGCGCGGCTCCATTGGTAAACGAGCCTTTGAACTGCATCTGATCCAGCTTTTTCTTTGTTTCGGTATTGTCGAAATAAGCTTTGCTGCAACCAAACGTAGCATTAATGGCGGGCTGCAAACCGTTAATAC
>JBKDHA010000240.1:0-9990 GCA_046335555.1 Bacteroidota bacterium | reverse complement strand
AATTTTTATTCAGCCTTTTCTTGGTCTGGCCTTTTCATCGGCCGATTTTGACAGTGTGTTGGCAAGAATATTTGTCTATGCTCACCTTACCATTGAGCCGCTCAGTACTGATCTTCCGCTCACAAAGCTGATGGGGCCTGTTCTTGCATTGCTTGTTTTGCTTTGTTCTGTTGGAGGAATTATTCAGTTGCTGATAAACGGCAAAACTGCTTTTTTACGGGCACTGATGATTTTTACGTTCATCTGGATTTTACTGCGGGGGGCGCTTTACCTCGTTATATTACCTGGCAGTAATGAACGCTGGCCATTAGTTATCGGAATTCTGGCTATGGTTGCTTGGGGATGGATTGTAACCAAAGTTGGCAACCCGTTGTTCCGAAAAACTAACAAGCCTTAAGCTTCTATTTTCAGATCAGCTATGAGGTTGAGTACAAAATCAAGCTGCTGATCGCGACTGAGTTCGCTGTTGTCGAGAACTACAGCATCGGAAGCTTGTAAGAGCGGATTTTCTTTGCGATGCGAATCTTCGTAATCACGGTTGATGAGATTCTGGCGAACTTCATCAAGACTTACGGGTTGTCCTTTTGCGCGAAGTTCATCAACCCGGCGCTGCACACGCACATCAACATCAGCTGTCATAAACAATTTAAGTTCGGCATCGGGAAACACATTTGTTCCGATGTCTCTGCCATCCATCACCACACCTTTGTCAGCACCCATAAGACGCTGCAGCGCAACCATTCTCTGACGGACAGCTTTAATTTTTGAAACCGGACTTACTAACGAAGAAACTTCCATTGTACGGATTTGTTTCTCCACATTTTCACCGTTCAAAAATGTATCCGACGAACGTGAAGCCGGATTAAACTGAAAAGTGAGATGCACATCATCAAGCGCCCGAACAATTTCGTCTTCTATAAAAGCACCGTCTTTAATAATGCCGTGCTGCAAACAATAAAGTGTAATGGCACGATACATTGCTCCGGAATCGACATAGCTGTAACCCAGTTTAGCAGCAAGTGCCCGGGCTATCGTGCTTTTCCCGCACGATGAATATCCGTCGATAGCTATGGTGATGCGTTTCATAAATTCCGGTGCTGCAAGTTTACCAATTCCGGGGCGGTTTGCAAAGTGTAAGATTAATCTGTTTACTTATGGATTTGAATTATATTAGGCATCTATAAATACAATTAGAAATCACACATTAAAAACGGCTTTGGATATGAGTCACAGCAATCAATTTGGGGAGCGTACTTCATCAACACCTTACATTAAAACGGAGAACACCATGCCCGGCATTGTGTCGTTGCTGTTTTACAAACCATCAACCGGAAAAGCACTTTCCAATTTAGCCGAAACTCTTCTGCTTGGCCCTTCAACACTCAGCAGCGCAGACCGCGAACTGATTGCCTCTTATGTATCGTGGCTCAACAAATGTGATTTCTGCCATACCTCCCACTCTGCTGCAGCTATTTGCCACAACCCTTCTACTGCCGGATTTATAGAAGCCTACAAACAAGATATTGGCAGCATGCAGGTTTCTGAAAAGTTAAAATCATTACTGAATATTGCCGGAAAAGTGCAAAAAAGCGGCCGCGAAGTGCAACCTGATGATATTGCTGCCGCCCGTAAAACAGGTGCAACAGATGAAGAAATACATGATGCAATTCTTGTTGCTTCAGCTTTCTGTATGTTTAACCGGTATGTTGATGGTTTGAACACTCCTTTGCCTGAAAGTCGCGATGAATACAAAGAAATGGGTGAACGTATGCGCAAAGGATACAGCCTTCCGCCTTTTTTCATCCGCTGGATTATCCGAAGAAGCGAAAGAAAGAAGGTGCTTGCTTCACAAAAAAATTAAAAAAGAAAAGGCAACCTGCGGGATGCCTTTTCTTTTTTACCTGTATCGTTTATCTGAAAATTTGGAGAATGCGTTTCAAACTTTTCAGCTGAATCAGAAATGTGTAAACTGTACATCCGACACAATAACCGGCAAAGCCTTCGAGTGCCGCACAGGCAATCAGCATTCCGCTGCTTATTGCTGTAAGCAAATGTAAATCTGTAAACAGAAATCCGCCGATTACAAGACTAAATATCATACCCAGTCCGGCGGCAAAACGTTTTGGTGCTGCATTAATTTGCCGCGGTGCAATGAGCAAAAGATTGGCTGCAGCAGCTGCAATTAAACGAAGTAAGCTGTATTGCTGTGCACCAAATGCACGCATACCGAAATCAACCGCCAGAAAAAGCATTATCCACGGAGAAACCGTAAATAAAGACACAACCGTAATCAAAATGACTTGTACAGAAATGATGCGAACGACACGTTCGTTTACGGTTTCTGAATCGTGCGGACAATAAACTGCGGAAGAATTCATATCAGAGGATTGATGTGCAAATATATACAATTCCTATTATTATTATAGGGATTGTAATAATAAATCACAATACACTTACAATCATGGGATTAACTAATTACTTGGAAAGAATTGCAACGGTAAGCCGGGCAAAGCAAATACGTTTCCCGTCTTCATTGATAATGTCAATACTCCAAACATGAGTAGTTCTTCCGAGATGCAGCGGAGTAACTTTACCAAATACAGTACCAGACGAAATACTTCGAATATGATTGGCGTTAACGTCTAATCCTGCACAGTGAAATTTATTGGTATCAATAACCATTGATGATGCAAGACTTCCAAGTGATTCGGCAAGTACTACTGATGCACCTCCGTGCAGGATGCCTGCGGGTTGGTGTGTGCGGCGGTCAACGGGCATTTCGGCACAAAGGTAATCGGCTCCGATTTCGGTGACCCGTATGCCAAGTACATCATGAATTGTGTTTTTGCAAATTGCTTCGAGTTCTTCGAGCGTGTAGTTACGATGCCAGATCATTTTACAAAGGTAAGTACTGAAATAAGAAACGCACTTCTCAGAATTGAGAAGTGCGTTCCGAAAATGGTTGGAGGTAAATGTTAATGACGGATGATCATCATCTTGCGGGTAGCTATTGCTTTGCCGTCAACGATAAGCGAGTAGAAATATATTCCAGAACTCAATTCATCGCTGTTAAACTGAATGCGGTTCTCGCCTGTTGTTGCAGGTAAAACGCGCACACGTTCGCCAAGTGAATTTACAACTACAATTTCTGCGTTAGTAGCCGTTTCAGCAACTTTACAGTTAATTACAGTGATATCCGAATATGGATTGGGTGTATTTCCGAGCAGTACATTATCATCAGGTGATGAAAATGGATACAAGCGCGATTCATCGTTGATTGGTTCAACAGGGCGGTTGTATTTTCTGTCTTTCACGAGTTCAAGAATTACTTGAGCTGAAAGTTGCTGCAGACAGGGAACATTCGCCACGTATTCAATTTCCGAAAGCTGCGCATCGCTTGCCAAGAACCAATTGCCACCGTTTCGGGCAATAGTAGCTGCAACACTATAAAACCGTTTTCCGGCAGCTTCAGGGTATGCTGAAATTTTCCGGTCGGCATCATCAAAGCGCTGGAGTGCGAGATAGCTTTCAATAACAAAGGCTTTGTCTTCGGTTAGCTCTCCGGCCTCCCAAACAGGAAGCTGTGCAGCAATGCCTGCATTAGGATCGCCAAGCGATTTTTCAATATCACCCGGAGGCGGACAACTACCAACTACTCCGCAAGAAGCCATTGCAACAGATGATGAATAATTGGTTGGTACACTTCCGCTTCCGGCATAATATGCAAATGATACCAGCGGTGAGAATATATGTCCAAACGCACCAACAGGTGTAGCAAAAGTATTTTTTACAGGAACTGAACATCCGGCTCCCTGATCGGCAATACTGCCGGCTACTGTCGGACAAACAACAATCTGATATGTTGCAACTGTATTAAATGTGTTGCATTTGATTTGCAAACCGGTACTGCCACTGCCGTTGTTGCCTTGTGCCTGTATGCAGACATACATATTATTGATCGTATTGTAGCTGATAACATTATTGGTATTTAAACCATTATCACCAATAATACCATATGTATTTTGCGGAGTTGCAGAGGCTCCTGCGGCAGAATTCTGAGTTACAGTATATGCCTGTGCATTATTCATGCGAATTCCCCATGTAGCATCATTAAAGTTTGTAGTGGCTGGATTGGGAAGCTGGTCTATCGTATTTCCATTAACTGCGGCTCCGCTGGAGTAACTGAATGTTACACCACGCTGAACATTCCTGAATAGTGAATTATAAACGTATGCCGCTTTTGCAACTCCCGAAGTAAAATCAGCTTTTACTCCCAGAGTTAATCCCTCAAACTCGCTGTGATTGATTACAGCAGGCGGGAAAGTAAATCCGAACTGATCATTTATAGTATAAATAGCATCAAAACTTGTTACTCCGGTTCCTCTGTTGTTTATTGAGTAAAGTGTTGTGGCTGAATTACGGAATTTACACCCGCTAATACTGATGCCCTTTATTTCATGCATTGAAATATGTGTTGACGGAAGTACTGTTGCATCGTTCAGAATGCGGTTGGTTTCAAACACAGTATTTTTGAAGAAGGTCTGATTGTTCGGTTCAGGCGATCCCGGTGCATGGTAATAAAGTATTTGTACTGAACGACGATTGTTATAGAAGAATGAATTGGTTGCCTGAATGATACCACCAGTGTAACTCCAATCCCAACTTGTTGTTACATCTTTAATAGTCGTAATTCCTTCGTAGGCATTCTCAATTGTTCCGTTATTCATGATTACTTTACCCTGAGCTCCGGCAGTAGATTGCGTTACCGTTGATGTTCCCCAGAGTTCAATACCGTACCACATATCCCCGCAGGCATTTGTAATTTTTCCGCCGCCGTTGATATTAAGTATTGCCCCGCGTTCAACAATAACACGTTTATTTTTACTCATATAAAGTGTTCCTGTAATGTTGAGCGTAACTCCGGGTTTTACAGCAATATCAGTACCAATGTACTTGTTACCTGTCCATGTCGCTGAAGTGGTGACATTGTATGTACCCAAAGCCGGAAGTGGTGATTCCCAAATACCACGCCCGTTAGTCGAAACCCGAATCATATTTTTACAATTCTGAATTTCGAGATTTGTAACCATAACAACAGGCAATTGATTGCTGAAACATTCCCAAGCTGATGTTGCCGAATTATACTTGTACACTCCGAAATCTGTTCCGATGTATAATTCGTCATTTGAACCATTACGGTAAACCATAGAGATAACCGGACAGGCGGGCAATGAATTATTGGTAATATCTGACCAGTTGGCTCCTCCGTTTGTTGAACGCAGCACCCGATTAACGCCTAAGTATAATCCAGCTCCGGAAGTGCTTTGTGCCCAGTAGCCATTCATCCCCACATACACTTCGTCGGCATTAAATGCATCAGTAGCTATACAGGTAACTGCAGACCAACTGAGTGCAGACATTGAAGCAGCGCCGGCATCAGTCCAGTTTGTTCCTCCGTCAACCGATTTATAAAAACGACCGGAAGTATTTCCGCCGTCCCATGTAGGGCCTCCTCTCGATACATAAATTGTATTTGAATTTGCAGGCGAAACATGTATTGCATTAATCGCATTACCGTTTGCTGGGAAACCGGTAAGAATGGTCCACGATGTCCCAAAATTGGTTGATCGGGCAAGTACGCAATTTCCGCCGGTTTGATTAAATGCAGCATAAATAGTTGCCGGTGCATTCGGATCGGTTACGACAGGTAGATTACCGTTTGTAGTTCCTGCCGGAGCCGGACGACCGCCATAACACCCCGGACCGGTATTCGTAGTTCCGCCAACTGATCCGGCATTAGAACAACCATAATAATCGTTGGTAACTGAATTTATTGTTCCCTGCCAGCCATCATAATTTGATTTTTGTTTCCAAGTATTCGATGACCATTCAAATGTTCCGTTGTCCTGAGTTCCGCCTACAAGCAAACCATAGTTCGTTTCAGAACCACTGAAATCATAAAACTGATTGATCGCCAAACCAGCACCATTCATATTTACCCAAGCTGCCGAAGTATAATTATGAAGTGTTGTTGGACTGCAAACAGATTTTCCTACGCCGCCATCGCTGCCTATTACAACAACATCATTTGTACCGCTTGTGCTTACAACCATGTGACGAATATCGGCATGTGTATTTGCATTCGGCAGGCAAGCTGAAGTAGCCCAATACTGCGACATTTGCAACCAGTTTGCGCTGGTAAATGTATTTGATCCGGTAAGGTTAATATCATAAACTGTTGTTCCAGCCAGATACATACGGCTGGCATTTAATTTTGAAAACTCCATTTCTAGTTTCCAATAACCAGAACCAAGACTAAATACACCGTTTGATGTCATTGTACCAACACTTGCTGTAAGCAGCGATGTTGGATTGACACGTTTCACAATTAACGGTGTGCTTGCCGTGTTTTCATCAACATAAGCCATGTAAAACTCTGTTGTGTTTCCGGGTTGAACGGCGGCACAAATTCTCGAAGCAAAATGTGAACTTGTTACTACTGTTGAAGTAATATCCGTGAATGAACCTGCTGATCCGCCGGTTGCAGAGTAGAATGCTTTTGCCGGATCATAATTATAAAGCCCCCAAGCCGACCGGCTTGTGCAAACCATAATTTTAGAATTACTCACACCACTTGATCCGTTAATAATATCAATATCACGGAATGTCCAGACAAAGCCTTCTGTTGTAGGAGGAGCTGTAATATCAAGAACTACGGTCCATGTGGGCGTTACTGCATTTGCATTGCTGGTGCGAAACACACGACCTGCAGCAAGTACATACATCGTGTTTACATCCTGCGGATGATAAAGCACTTTGGTTACACCGCCTGTGCCCGCTACTCCACTGTTATAATTGGCAAGTGATAGAATCTCAGTCCAGGTAGTGCCGCCATCAGTAGTTCGCATCAAGCCAAATCCATAATGCGTTCCGGCACTGAAAGGCACTCCGTTGTTAACAGCACCTATGAAAATAGTAGTCGGTATAGTTGGGTGTACGGCAATTGTAGAAATACCAATACAAGGCATACGACTTGGATCAGTAAGGCATGACCAAGAATTACCGTTGTTAACCGTCTTAAACAAACCGCCGCCTGATGCACCTGCCAGTACTTCACTCGGATTAGAAGGATTAACATAAACGGCTGTAACCATTCCCATAATTGGATTAGAATAGGTTGCCGGACCTACCAAGCTCCAGGCGCCCTGATTGCCGCTTGTGCAGATATTCGGAGCTGCCTGTGTTGTTGGGTTTGAATTATCGCCTATACGAACAGATGGATTACTGGCCACCATTGCACGCATAAACATTCCTGTATTAGCCATTTCTCCGGGGACAGACGCATTGCAGTTCATGCGGTCTTTCCAATACCAATCCCAATGAGCAAAAAATACTTCTTCGGGATTTTCAGCCATACCTTCTGCATGGTTTTTTCGCAATGAGCGTTCCCAGGGTTTTTCTGATTCTTCGATTTTGCGAAGATATTTTTCCCGCAAATCGTAGTAATTAGGTGTTGCCGGTGCCGACTTTGCAGTTTGTCCTGAGAGCGTTATGGACAAAGCAATGCCAGGGACGAGCAGCAATGCTGCCCGAATCAATGAAGTGGTTTTCATGATGTGTGGTTTAAATGATCTGGTGTGGCAATATATCCAAACTTCAATACCATTTGCAAGTACTTACACAACATCTGTTGATAAGTCAATCAATTCTGATTTTAATCATGTATTTAACAGATAAAATCCGGTGTTATCCATGCAAACAACGTGGAGAAATAATTCAAAAATTTAACACTTGTAAAGCTATTGGCCTGAACAAAAAATCGGTGCCGTTAAGAAGAAGGGCACCGATCAATAAATTTGAATAAAATAGTTCTACTCTGTGGCTTAGCGGCCTGCATTGTATTCTGCAAAAGCCCGGTAATGGTCATCGGACCTACACCGCCCGGAACGGGTGTAATCCAGCTGCATTTGGGTGCAACGGCATCAAAATCAACATCGCCGCGAAGGCGGAAACCGCTTTTCGTTTCAGGAGCAGGAACCCGTGTTGTTCCTACATCAATAACCACGGCACCTTCTGTCACCATTTCAGCTTTCAGGAAATGCGGCTGTCCGAGTGCAACAATAATTATATCGGCCGTGCGGGTAACTTCTGCAAGATTACGTGTGCGGCTGTGGCAGAGTGTTACGGTACAATTACCGGGTTCTGCATTTCGTGCGAGCAGCATACTGGCAGGCGATCCTACAATATGACTTCGGCCAATTACAACGCAATGCAAACCGGCAGTTTTAATGCCGCAGCGTTCTAGCAACTGCAAAATTCCGTAAGGCGTTGCAGGCAAAAAGCAGGGTAAATTCAGCGCCATCCGGCCAACATTTACGGGATGAAATCCGTCAACATCTTTTGCAGGATCAATAGCTTCAATTACTTTTTGGGTGTTTATGTGTTTTGGCAAAGGAAGCTGCACTATAAATCCGTCGATCTCAGGATTTGAGTTAAGCAGTTGCACCTGTTCCAGCAATGCTGATTCGGTAACCGTGTCTTCGAGACGAATAAGTGTTGAGCGATATCCGATGCGTTCACAAGCTGCAACTTTTGCATTTACATACGTTACACTGCCGCCATCGTTGCCAACGAGTATAGCTGCAAGGTGCGGCCTGTGCTCATTGGCTGCAACACGGCGCTGCACTTCCTGAGCAAGTTCGTTTTGAATGGTAAGTGCTATCTGCTTGCCGTCGATCAGTTGCATAAGTTGCTGCGTAATTTGTTTGGGCTGCAAAGATCAGAAATCTGCTTGTAAGGAAACTGTAACAACAAGCTGAGTTTTACCTTTTTTCCAACAGGTTGAGACATATGCAAACGATTTTTACCGGCAAACTGATTAAATCAACATTAATCTGAATTTGAAAATTATCTTTACCCGGTAAGGCAAAGTTTCTTTGCAAAAAACTAAAATAATGGATTTACCAGATTTTTCATCCTCAGGTGTTTGGATTAGCTTACTTACACTTACGTTTCTTGAGATTGTTCTTGGTGTTGACAATATCGTTTTCATTTCCATTGTAACTGACAAACTGCCCCAACATCAGCAGCGCCGTGCCCGCAACATTGGTTTAACGCTGGCTTTGTTTATGCGCATTATGCTGCTGTTTGCCATTACCTGGATGCTTCAATTAAAAGATCCGGTGCTTACACTTTCGTTTATGGATGATCCCAACTCACCCGGAACGCCTTTGGCAATAAGCTGGAAAGACATTATTCTAATTTTGGGTGGCCTGTTTTTGCTGGCGAAAAGCACGCTGGAAATACATCGTAAACTAGAAAAAGCCGGAACACATTCCTCTCAAATCAAATATGCCACATTTACATCTGTACTTGTACAGGTTGTATTGGTAGATATGGTCTTTAGTGTTGACAGTATTCTTACCGCAATAGGTTTAGTGGAAAATGTACTTATCATGATTATTGCTGTGGTGGCAAGTATGGCCGTTATGTTGGCTTTTGCAGGCGTTATAACCCGCTTTATCAACCGCCACCCGGCCATGCAGATACTTGCGTTGGCTTTTCTGGTGGCCATTGGGCTGGTACTTGTTGCCAACGGCTTCCACCAAAACTTCAATAAAGGGTACATCTACAGCGGTATGGCCTTCGCTCTGGTTGTAGAAATGGTTAACATTAGAATGCGCAGAAAGCACGAATCTGTAACGCTGAATACAAACGGTGTTAATGTAGAAGAGGAAGTGAATGAGATGGTGGGAAAAAAGGGGGAGTGATAAACGTAAAGTGTAAAGTGTAAAAAATAGGGGCTATTACCTCAAAAACAAATGACTTCAGCTTTGCTGAAGTCATTTGTTTTTGAGGTAATAAGTAATCGCTTTCCACTTTCCACCCTACACCCTACACTTCCGAGCGAAGCTTGGGAAACACTTCAATTAACGTCGCATCTTGGGCATATTGCGCATCATTTTAGCCATCTGGCCTTTATCACTCATC
>JBKDHA010000239.1:0-56485 GCA_046335555.1 Bacteroidota bacterium | reverse complement strand
CTCCTGATCTTTTCAGATTGAAGCGGGCTTGCTTTTGAAATGCAAAGGAGAAATCCAATGAAATCAACCATTCTGAATCGGAAATATCTCTATTGGGAATTATCCCGGACAGTAGTGATTGATAATAAATTTAAAGAAGTCTGCCATGTCAAAAGGCGATTGCTGTATTCAGTAATCGCCTTTTGTTATTGTAAAAAGTCTTGTCAGTTCTATCTTTGCCCCCGATGAAAACACAAAAGGGAGAACGGCACCGCCTTACCACATTACAGCGCCAGATTATGCAATGGCTTTTTCTGGCCGGTGGCGGAGCACTTCCGCTCGATCAGCTTTTTAATGCGTTGACAGAGCACACTAATACACCGCACACAAGTCCCGAAGTTACTGCCGAGCGGCTCTGCGAAGCTGTAGAGCAATTGTTGCTTATGGATTACGCCGAAGTGCGCGACGACAGCCGCCCGAAACTGCGCACCAAACTTTCGCTTTACGATTTTGCACCCGTGCTGCAATACATGGAAGAAAATAAAGACGGCTGGAAATGGCGGCGCGGCGTTTGCCCAATGGTGGCCCTTTCTGATGCCGGCTATGCCTATGCCACACAGGCTTCACGCTGATTTGCTGAAAACTTCTTGTTCGCTTCATTTCGGAACCGTATTTTAGTAACCCTTTCGCAAAAAAACGAAAAGACTAATTGTAAATTTATGAGTACCGAGCAACCCAAAAACACTTCCCGTTTCTATAAATTCCGTGATCTCCGTTCGTTTTCTTCGGATGAATGGATGGTTAATTCGAGCAAAAAATACCGGAAGGTGTTTGACCGTTCCGAAACATCATATATCCGTGTTGAATTTTCGTTCTTCAATAAATTGTTTGATGAAGAAGCCTGGTCATGCACGGTCTGGATCAAGTGTTTTGAAATTATGCCCGATGCTACCCGACGCGAGATTTGTAGCCTTGATACAAAACGCGATGTGAAGCCGGATGAAAACATCGTGTATGTGCGCGATGGCTGGGGAAACGGAACTGAAGGCACTTACTGGAAAAAAGGCGAATACCTTTGGGAAGCGTGGATTGATGATCAGAAATTGGGTGAAACTACTGTGCATGTTAATGACATTGGCAGAGTAACATCATTAAATAATCCATATTTCGATACTGTTGAGATGAAGCTTTTCCCCGGCGATTTCAATGGCTGGGAAAAACAGGAACGCAAATACCTGAAAACATTTCACCGCGATACAACTCAATACATCTGGGGCGAATACCGGATTAAGAACAAAACAAATTTGCCCTGGCAGTACGAACTCATCTTTAACTATTATGATGATGCCGGACAACACAAAGGACAACTGGCGCGCTACGGTTTAGTGCCGGAAAACAAACTCGGTACCGATTATATTTTTGATATTGGCTGGGGAAATGATGTGGCCGGATCGTGGAAAGATGAAAAGTATCAGGTTGAAGTTATCTTCATGGATACGCTTATTGCCACTTCAATTTTTCATGTCGGCACAACCGACGAAGAAGGCATTCCCGAAATTATTCTCAGTTCCGATAAACTTGTCAAAGCAGGAGGCGACAGTGCGCAAACAACATTAACTGCTGCCACTTTAGCTCCCGGCGAAAAACCGCTGAATGAGTTACTAACCGAACTCGACGGATTGATCGGACTTTCTAACGTGAAGAAAAATATTCACGATCATATCAGCTACCTGAACTTTCTTAAAATCAGAAAAGAAAAAGGATTTGAAGAAAATTCAGCCATATCGCTGCACAGCGTGTTTACCGGAAACCCCGGAACAGGCAAAACTACAGTTGTAAATATGCTCGGCGCTATTTACAAGCAAATGGGTTTACTCTCCAAAGGGCATGTGCGAGAAGTTGATCGTGCTGATCTTGTTGGCGAATATATCGGACAAACAGCACCACGCACGCGCAAAATGATTGACGAAGCCCGCGGCGGAATCTTGTTTATAGATGAAGCTTATTCGCTTGCCCGTGCCGGCGACGATTCAAAAGATTTTGGCAAAGAAGTTATTGAAATTCTGCTCAAAGAAATGTCTGACGGTCCCGGCGATATTGCAATTATGGTAGCCGGCTATCCGAAAGAAATGGACGTATTCATTGAATCAAATCCGGGACTCAAATCACGTTTCAAACATTACTATCATTTCGATGATTATCTCCCGGAAGAACTCAATGCTATTGCAATTTCGGCATTAGACAAACGAGGTGTGAAGCTGACTGATGAAGGCCTGAAATATCTCGAAGAACAATTCATTGAGCTTTACCGCAACCGCAACGAAACGTTTGGTAATGCGCGAACTGCAATAGGAATAATTGACGGTGCCAAAATGAATATGGCGCTTCGTTTAATGAAGCATGCAGATGTTTCATCGCTCGACGATCAAGTACTTTCAACAATCGAAATGAGTGATCTGCAGCCCATGTTTGGCGGAAAAGCAAGCCGAAATCCAAACCTCGGAATCAATGAAAAACTGCTTCGCGAAAGTTTGGATGAGTTGAACTTGCTTACTGGCATGAACAACATCAAAGCCGAAGTAAACGAGCTGGTTAAACTTACCCGCTTTTACCGCGAGTCAGGCAAAGATGTGCTGAACCGTTTCTCGCTGCATGGTGTATTTACCGGAAATCCCGGAACAGGTAAAACAACAGTGGCGCGCATTCTGGCTAAAATATACAAAGCACTTGGCCTGCTCGAAAAAGGTCATCTTGTTGAAGTTGATCGGCAGGGTTTGGTTGCCGGATATGTTGGTCAAACCGCTAATAAAACCCGCGAACGCATTGATGAAGCCATTGGCGGATTGTTATTTATTGATGAGGCTTATGCGCTGGGCGAGGGCGGCGGAAACGATTTTGGAAAAGAAGCCATTGAAGTTGTGCTCAAACAAATGGAAGACCGCCGCGGACAGTTTGCTGTAATTGTGGCCGGCTATCCTGATAATATGTACCGCTTTCTGGAAACAAATCCCGGACTCAAATCGCGTTTCGACCGGCAATATGTTTTTCACGATTACTCGCCCGAAGAACTTTGGAGCATTGCATCAATGATGCTCACTCGCGAAAAATTAGAACCCACAACAGAAGCAGCAGATCACCTGAATGCGTATCTGAAAGAGCTGCACAGTGGTCGCGATAAGTATTTCGGAAATGCGCGAACAGTTCGTCAGGTAATTGAAGAATCAGTGAAAAACCAACACCTGCGCATGGCTTCACTTACTGCTGCAGAACGCACATCTGATGTGCTTCGCACGCTTACAATGGAAGATGTTACCGAATTCAAATTAGGTGAAGCTGTTGCCAAACAACGTGCCTCACTTGGCTTCCGTTACGGCAGTTAACAGCCTCTTAGAATTTTGAAATCGGATAAAAGCGTTGCAGTGCTGCTACGCCTTCCTAACTACAAAATTTCCCATTACCAGATAATCCATATCTGCTTCTGCAAAGCTGCGCACAGCGTCTTCGGGATTGGCAACAATAGGCTCGCCCCTGATGTTGAATGATGTATTCACCAAAACCGAATAGCCGGTTTCTTTCTGAAATGCTTCGAGCAATTTTCGCATTTCAGGATTTTCGGTTTTGTTCACAGTTTGAATACGCACACTGTCGTCAACGTGTGTGATAGCCGGAAGTTTTCCGAGGTATTCGGGACGCACGTTGTAAACGAAAAGCATGTACGGATTCGGAAAATCGCTGTCGAAATAAGTGCCGCAACTTTCTTCAAGCACAATAGCCGCAAACGGCCGGAAGCCTTCGCGAAATTTCACCCGTGCATTGAGAACGGTTTTCATATCGGCAATGAGCGGGTTAGCCAGAATGCTTCTGTTTCCCAAAGCCCGCGGCCCGAATTCCATGCGTCCCTGAAACCATGCGAGGATATTGCCTTCTGCAAGTTTTTTAGCTGCAAATGTGTAAGGCTCTTCCATCTTTTCGTAAGGAAGTCCGCTGGCTTTGATCGCATCTTCGTAAAGTGCATCTGAATACGAAGGGCCGAGGAAAGCAGTTTCCATGATCCATTTGCGCGGCCGTTTCAGAATGCCGTGGTTGAGGTACAATGCTGCACCGAGGGCAGTGCCCGAATCGCCGGCTGCCGGTTGTATGAAAATGTTTTTGAACAAACCTTCTTTGGCAATGAGTCCGTTGGTTACACTGTTCAGCGCTACACCGCCGGCCATGCACAAAGTATCAGAACCTGTTTGCTGTTTGAGCTTGCGAGCCATGTGCAGAATTACATCTTCTACAATGTGTTGTGCGGCTGCTGCTACATCAAGTTCATGATCGCTCCAATCGCGGCCTTCGGTTTTTGAAGGACCAAATGCGTCGGTGAATTTTTTTGTAACACCGGTTTTGCGTGTGTAATGATAACTCAGCCACGACATATCAAACTTAAAACCACCGTCGTCGGTGAGTTCTACAATCTTCCGCATTTCATCATACACCGGACTGCTGTGCCGGCCGTAAGATGCAAGCCCCATGAGCTTTCCGGGGCCTTCAATAAGTTTAAAACCGAGATGCCGCGATACCGCCTGATAAAATGCACCAAGCGAATACGGCGTATCAACACTTCCGATTTTTTTGATTGTATTGCCTTTTGCATGTGCCCGCAAAACTGTACTCCATTCGCCCGCACCGTCGAGTGTGAGTATCGCTGCATCTTCGTAAGGAGTGGGGTAGTAGGCACTTGCAGCGTGGCATAAATGATGCTCAAGTGTATGAAACTGAAACTTGGCCGGGCGGCTTTCGGGAAATAATTCTTTCAGCTTTTGCGGAAGCCTGCGCATATCACGCAGGTAGTTGAGCATTCCTAAATTTTCTTCAACCGAAAACGAACGCTGTTCGCGCATCAGAGCCGGAACTTTATTCCAGAACTTTAAGAGATACACCGGGATTTTTGCATACGAAATCGACGGTTTCCAGAAAAAAGCAACGTGGTCAATGTCGGCAAGTTCCAAGCCTGCATGGTCTAAACATGCACGAATGGCATGTTCGGGAACACCGCCAAAATGTTTTTTCCGGTTCAGCCGTTCTTCTTCAACGGCAAAAACTACTTTGTCGTCAACAATCAATGCTGCTGCCGAATCGTGTCCGTAACAATTGAAACCAAGTATATTCATGGGGTATGTATAAATACAGTCTTATTTATTTTTTGCCTCACTTAAACCTTTTTTTGCTTCAGCAAGATTGTTTGCGGCGAGCGTCCAGCCGGGATTTAATTTCACCGCTTGTTCGCCGGCAGCAATAGCTGCATTCCAGTTTCCGATTTTATTATTTGCAGCACAAATGTTGTTGTAAGCTACACTGCTTTTCGGATCGAACTTCAGGGCTTGCTGTGCAGCATCAGCAGAGAGTACGAAATTACCTGCATTGAACCAGTCGAGGCTGAGCTGAATCCAGCCATCGTGAGTTGGTTTTTTATTTACAGCAGCAAACTTTTCAGTAAATAGTTTTTCCTGCTGCAATGCAAAACTGAGATTGCCTTTGGCTTGTGTGTTTGAAGAATCAATTTCAACAGCACGTTTTCCGGCCACAATAGCACTGTCAAACATTCCCAATTTTATATAACTCACACTGATGTTATTCCACGCCAGCGAATAATCGGGGCGAAGTTTAACAGCCTGTTGCGCTGCACTGATACAGCCTCTGTAGTTGCCCGCATTGTAGCGGTTAAGGCTTGTAGTAAGCCATTCCTCAGGAGTTGTGGCTATTGTTGCTTCGCTGTTGTTCAGAAGTGCATTCAGTTTATTCAGCCCTTCGTGGTTGGCGCTGAGTTTCAATCCATCGCTGGTAAGTTGCTGAGCAAGTTCAGTTCGCCCGGTATTGAACAGGTGCAGCGCATAGTAATAATAAGACTCTGCATCATTAGGCGCATATCTCATTGCCCGCTGATAAAGCGTGTCTGCCATTGCCCGCTGACCAAGATGCTCTTTTACAATTGCCATATTGATATTGGCGTAAGAGTATCCCGGCGAAAGCCTCAACGCTTCTGTAAATTGTACTTCAGCACCTTTATAGTCGCCTTTCGATAAAAGTGCAAGACCGTAATTCATAATAGCCCGGCCATTAAGCGGACTTTTCTCGGCAGCATCTTTCCACAGAGTAAACGCACTTCCCCAAACTTCACAGCGTTTATGTGTTCCCCAGGCGTGAAGCAACAGTGTTACTGACAGAAATGCAATTGTGTTGTATTGGATTAGGTAGATAGCTGAACTTGTTTTGTATTTATTCAGGAAATAACCAATTCCTGAAATCGCAGCAATAATGAGACCGATATACGGGAAGTAAGTGCGGTGATCGTTCAGTACTTCTGCAAAAGGCATAACACTGGATGTAGGTGCCAGCGCAAGAAAAAACCAGAGAATTCCAAAAGTAACTCCTTTCGTTTCTTTCTGCTTTGAACACCGCCATGCAAGCAAAAGAAGTGTTCCGATGATGAATATACCGGCAAGAACTCGGTCGTCGGTTGGGTCGTAAATAATTCCCCAGTCGGTATCAGCACTCAGATGCAACGGGAGGAAAAAAGTATTGAAATAATGTACAATAACAAAAAACTGTGTGGTCAGATAATCATACCATTTTTCTCCGCCCGATGTCCATGTAGGAGGTGTAAGAAATCGCGAAATAAGAAACATAAAAATAAGAGCACCCATGGCAATAGCTAATTTGGGCAGATTGCTGCGAAGATTATTGCCCGGAACACCGTAAAGCCAGAGATAAACTACAATCAGCGGAACAGCCATTACAGCAGGTTCCTTGATCATAAAACCAATAATAAACGGGAGAATAAATACATAGTTATTTCGCAAACGTTCTGAACGCATAAACATCAGTAATCCAAGAACTATGAGCAATGTAGAGCCTGCATCGGAACGAGAAATTACATAGTTAATGGTTTCTGCATTTGCCGTATGCAGCCAAAACAGTCCGGTTGCTGCCAGTGCCAGCCAATGCCGGCCGTTAAAGTCGGGGAATGAAAATTTAAGCAGATGCAGCATCATCATAAAAATGAGTGCGCCCAGAATCAGAAAGCCGGTAAAAATGGTAACATGAAACCAGAATGGCTCCGGCACACCACCGCTCATTGCTGTATTAATGGCATTCAGCGTGGTTACTCCCGGTCTCCACGGACGGTTGGCAGGGTTCGTGCTGAATGTTGTGGCGTCAGTAAAAAAAGCGGGTAAATTACTCAGGTCACGAATCGACATATTCTTTTCAATCGTATGCGAATCGTCGAACTGAAAAGGATTATCGAAATGATTCTTATATGCCCAAAATGTTAACAGCAATAACATAACTGCAGCGGCTATAAATGCCGGTTGCCTGAGTTGAGGGGTAAATAAGCGGTCGGAGGTGTTCATGGTGTGGTGAAGATAATAAGTTCACCGAATTTTAACAGAATTGCGGCCAGATTTTGTATCCGCAGAATCCACCAACTTTTTCATTAAGCTGTATCAGGAGATATATTTATTTTCATTAATTGTATAATTAGTTCTGAATAGCTATATATTTATTGAATAAGCCGATATAATATGAAAAAGAAAATAGCCCTGAGTTGTTTTTTACTGATATCACTGTTTGCAGGTGCACAGCAATGGCTTGATAAAAAGTACAGTTACGACAGTACAATGAATGTAGTTTACGGTTCTGCTGTTAACTTCAACGGAACTGTTGATTCATTGCGTATTAATATCTATTCGCCGGTGTGCAATGATCCGCAGCAAGTCTCGCGGCGGCCGTTGATGATGGTTATTCATGGCGGTGCATTTATTGAAGGAAGCAAGGACGATCCAAGCGTAATTTATATTTGCCGCGAGTTTGCCAAACGCGGTTATGTTACAGTTACTGTTCAGTACCGATTAGGATTTGTAACAGATGATTCGCTGCGTACTTGTAATTTCCCAAATTACAGTTGCACATTTGCAACAGACACTGCTGAGTGGTACAGAGCTTATTACCGCGCCATTCAGGATTCAAAAGGAGCATTGCGGTATATGATCAACCGCAATCAGTTCTATCGGATTGATACCGCCAATGTGTTTGTTGTTGGCGAAAGTGCCGGAGCATTTACAGCACTTGGCGTAGCACTTTTAGACACTGCTTCCGAAAAATTCTCACAGGCCGGTTTGCTTCCCGATGCCGCCAATCCGCATTCATCCAATCTCTCGTGCAGCTACAATGTTGGGGAACAGTTTTTGCTTTCGGGTGTGCCGCGTCCTGATTTGGGCAGTGTTGACGGAGCAATTGAACCAACCACAGTTCATTACACAGTAAAAGGCGTTGGGAATATGTTTGGTGCCATGCTTACTGATCTTTTGCAGCAAAGCAAAGTTGGTTCAGTTAAACCTGCAATATATTCCTACCATCAGCCCTGTGATATGATTGTGCCGATAGACAGAGCACGAGTCTTTACCGGTCTGAACTGGTGTTTTACCAACGGCTATAACTGTTTTGGAATAGCTAATACACCTCATGTTTACGGAAGTCGCGCATTCAGCAATTTGAATACTTCCAATGCATACGGCTACACTATTCAAAACGATTTTACGGCAACTAACTTTCCCTTCAGTTATTTGATAGGTCCCGGTAGTTGTCTGGATCAGGTGAACAACCCATGTCATGCTTATGACAATGCATTGCTGCGCGAAAATAATCTGGCTGCTTTTTTTGCTCCGTTGGTGAGCACGTTTCCGGTGTGTGATACGGGTTCATTTACAGTAGGACTGCCTGTTTCCGATTTTCGTCCGCAGGTAAATGTTTATCCCAATCCGTTTAAAGATGTGCTTCAGGTGGAGTATGCCGGAATCGGACCTGCTGTATTTTCGCTAACAGATGCACTTGGTCGGGTTGTATTAACAGGAACGCTCAACCCCGGCCGCAGTCAGATCCGCACAGGCGAAAATTTACCGGCAGGTATTTATCTGCTTAGTATCACATCGGCACAGGGCGGGCAAGTGGTGAAACGTATTGTCCATTAAATTTCGGGCAACCGGGGCGCACCGAAAACTCTTATCTTTGCGCCCAATCCGATGGCAGCATTATTTGGTAAAAAAACAGGAGCAGACGGCACAGAAATGTCGTTTATGAACCACCTCAGTGCATTGCGCTGGCACTTAGTGCGGGCTGCACTGGTTATCTTCGCCTTTGCAGGTGTTGCATTCTGTTATCCCGAAATTCTCTTCGGTAAAATTGTAATGGGGCCGAGTAAGCCGGAGTTCATTACGTTTCAGTTGCTCTGTAAAATCTCACAAAATATTAATCTCGGCGAGTCACTTTGTTTTACTGATTTCAGTTTCAAATTTCAAAACATTGAAGTTACCGGCCAGTTTACCAGCCACATGTGGGTAGCATTGGTGGCAGGCATTGTACTGGGCTTTCCGTATTTGCTTTGGGAACTCTGGCGTTTTGTGAAACCGGCTCTCGGACAAAAAGAAATCAATGCCGCACGCGGGTTTATTGCTTATGCCTCTGTATTATTTCTGATGGGCGTTGCATTCAGCTATTTTATCGTTTCGCCAATGGCTGTTTACTTTCTCGGCGGCTATCAGGTAGATCCCGAAATCATCAACCAGTTTACACTCGATTCGTACATCTCCGTAGTTTCAACATTGGTGCTGCTCATGGGAATTGTGTTTGAGCTTCCAATTGTAGCATTCTTCCTTGCCCGGTTCGGAATTCTTACCTCTGCTTTTCTGCGCAAAAATCGCCGCATCGCACTCATTGTTGTGCTTATCATTTCTGCCATTATAACACCCACAACCGACGTTTTTACACAAATGCTGGTAGCAGTTCCCCTCTGGATTTTATTTGAAGCCAGCATTTTTGTGGTGCGGAGACAGGAGAAGAAAAGGAATGTATAATGTTGAATGATGAGTGATGAATGATATCATTCATCACTCATCATTCATAATTCACCATTAATTATGGATCTCGTAAACGACTTTAACGACTACCGTGCACGGATGAATGAGCGTATTCTCGGTGCTGATAATCTGGTGCTGAAACGCTTGTTTAATCTCGATACTAATACATATCAGGACGGTGCGCTTTCAACCAAAACCAAGGAAATGCTGGGTTTGGTTGCATCAATGGTGCTGCGCTGCGATGATTGTGTGAAATATCATCTCGGTAAATGTTACGAGTTGGGTGTTACCCGCGATGAAGTGTTTGAGATTTTTTCTGTAGCTAATATTGTTGGCGGAACTATTGTTATTCCGCATACGCGGCGTGCTGTTGAGTATTGGGATGCGCTGGAAGGTAAAACAAATTAACGGCCTTCATTGCTGCGGTCAATTTCGGTGAATGTGTTTTCGGCATAGTTGTATATGCAGTAATGCTTTTCATATCCGTACCAGATTTGTATCGTGTCTTCTACAATTTGTATCTGGTAATCTTCACTTCTTGCAAAGCTTTCGCTTACTCTGATTTCAGCAATAATTTTGCAATTGTTTATTGCATAAAAATGATCGGGTTCAAAGAATAACCAGCGATCATTTACCTGAAAAGGCAGTGATGAATTTGGATTAACCGGAAGCAGCGTTTTCCCGCAGCGATAACTAAGGGAATCATGCAAACAGACAAGCGAATAATTTCCGCCTTTCCACAATGGATATGCTGTTGCTGTAAAGCGATCAAGTGAAGGGTGCTGAAGTTTTTGAATTTGAAGTTCCCGCTCATCTCTTAAACTATCGGTTGGCAAGTTATGACGGTTATAGGTAAAATTGGTAAATCCCGGAGTTGCAGTATAAAACATATAACCGGCCAATTGCTCCAGACTTACAAAGCCGGAAACACTTATTGCACAGCTATCGCCGAAACGTTCGATTTGCAGATGATTGAACGTAAGCAACTGATCGAGCACCTGAATATGGAACTGTAGTTTACCGCGTGTTGCTGCGGGTATGTTTTGCATCCACCATTTTTCGAGCACAGAAACCCGCCATTCGTAATGTTTGGTGCGTATTTCATTATAGTTGCTGTAATTCTGACAAAGCGTAAAACTGATATGCGGCTGAAGAAAAATCCGATCCACACATTCTGTTGCCGCAATGGGTGAAGTGAGTATAAGCAGCAATGCGATGTGAAGAAACCTGCGCAGCATTTTTCGGGGGAATGATTTCGCTAAATATAAATCATAAAAAAGCGCCGGATCCAATACAGAATCCGGCGCTTTTATGCTCTATGCAAAATTACTCTACAATGAGGCGTTTGGTTTCAACATTGTTACCTGTGCGCACCTGTACATTGTACATACCGGCAGCAAAGCCTTCGGTATTCATTGGCAATGTCCATGCGCCAGCCAGTTCGCCGTAGTTGCGAGAAGCAACAATGCGGCCGGTTACATCGGTAATGATAACCTGTACTTCCTGTGTCTGAACAAGGTTCAGGGTAAGGAAGGTGTTGCCGTTGGTCGGGTTCGGGTACATATTTACCACTGCATCCGGAGCATCGGGCGACTGGATACCAACACCGCCTACTGGAGTACCGGTAACAAAACCGGTTGCAACAGCTTCGCTGATAGTGCTAATAGAACCATTGTTGATTTTGCCGGTGTTGTCGATGAGCAGACCAATAATGTGCATCTGGTTTACATCCCAGCCAGCAGGCAATACGTATGAGTAGTTAAAGGTGCGTACATCGCCGATAGCGGGAGCAGTAGAGAAGGCATTAGTCAAACCGTTGAAGCTCGGTGTGATTTCGCGGGCAACGTGGTTGTAGTGCATCATGCTGGCCGGAACCGGATTGGGCAGCAATTCAAAACCACCCATTACACCGTTGTTGCCACCTGCATATGCGTTTGACTGTGCCCACTGTGAGGTGGTGCCTGTTACGCTGTCTTCGGTAAGTACCAGACCCACTTTCCAAGCTGTTGTTGCAGCTGCGGTGAAGGTGTAAGTTACTGAAACATCGAGCTGGCGGCTGGTAGCGTTCCAGGTAGCACCGTTTACGAGCACAGCATTAGCGGGAGTAACAATTTCCTGCATAAAAGCAGGCTCAAGCTGCGAAGGATCGATTTCAGGATTACGGTCAACGAGTGCGCTCGGATAGCCACCGATCAACGCGCCGATACCGGTATCATATACAGTATTTACCATCGGATCTGCGTTGTGTACAGCAATACCGGCAAAGAAACCATGATAGTTCTCGTCCATGTAGTCCATAAACACAGCACCGCGCGGACACCACTGGCACCAAGTACCTGTTCCTTCTTCACCTACCACAACGCGGTTGGGAGCCGGAATAGTTGGATTTACCTGAACTGTTTTCACATCATCAGAAGCATCGCCGTCGGCACCTGCTGCGTTTACGTTAGAAATGGTTACACTCATAGGCAATGTACCGGCCACAAGTGTAACTGGTGTTGTGAATGTTACGTTTGTTGATCCAAGCGAAGGAATATTCACAGCACTAACCGACTGGTTAATGGTGCCTGAATTGTAGTTCAGCGCAAGGTCAAAAGAGGTGATTGCTGTTGTACCGAGGTTGCGCACGGTAGCAGTAATGTTTTTCTGCTGTGTGGCAAGACCGGTGTAGCCGCTCAGTGCAATTACACCACCGTTAAGAGCGGGAAGGGTGTAAGGTGTATAGGTGAATGCTACATCATCAAGATAAAAACCAGCCTGACCGTTACCACCAGAAGTGGTAGAGTTTACCGGGTAAATGTCCATGGTAGCGATTTGGTTCACAGTGTTTGCAAACGAACCGGCAGACACGTTATTTACCAAAACTTCCCATGTGTTGGTATTGAGGTTGATGTTGAAATCAATTTCAAACCATGTTGCAGTGGGGAATGTGCCTGTGAGGAGCTGTCCATCGTTGTTTTGGATGGTAAAAGCGCCTGACTGGTTAATGTAGCATTCCATTGCCCAGAGCTGTCCGGGAACGGTGTTTGCCTGAAAGTTAAAGTAGCCGCCTTTGTTGGCTACAATGTACATCATCATGCTCAGGTCAAGCTGGCCGGTGTTATATTGGCCGCCAAAATCGAGCAGTACGTCTTGCGGGCCGCCGTTGTTGCTTGTAGAAGAGAAGTAGATAGAGTGGGGCGCGCTGAAAGCCTGCGCTGCGGTAGCCTGCGCATCTTCAGATCCGCCTTCGGTTCCGCTCCAGGTTGTCCAGTACTGGGATGTAGGCCCGATATAAGTTCCGGCACTGATGGCATCGAAGTTATCGCTGAACGATACCTGAGCACTCATTGATGCAGAAAGGGCGAGCATCCCGATCAGAGTAAGAGTTTTTTTCATGATTGATTGGTGTGATGAAATAGTGGTTTATTCAACTAAGTTAGACAATGTTTAATAAATAGCAATTTCTTTATCGGTATCTGCTCGTCTTTGTCCGGTTAAATCAGTAAATCTTCCGGAATTTTTATCTGGCTGAAAAAAATTATCCACAACCGGTTATTGTATTGTTGATGAAATCCTCCGGCTGACGGGCATAGACGTGTTGAAACAGCCCTTTGGAAACTTATCTTTGCAACTGATGGAAAATTTTGTTGTTTCCGCCCGTAAGTATCGTCCCGCGCTGTTTAACAGTGTTGTGGGGCAGTCTTCCATAACCACAACGCTTAAAAATGCCATCCGCAACAATCATCTTGCACAGGCATTTTTGTTTTGCGGTCCGCGTGGTGTGGGTAAAACAACCTGTGCGCGTATTCTTGCCAAAACCATCAACTGCACCAATCTTACCTCAGAAACCGAAGCCTGTAACGAATGCGAATCCTGCACATCGTTTAATACCGGGCAATCGTTCAACGTGTATGAGCTTGATGCTGCTTCCAACAACTCTGTAGAAGACATCCGCAACCTGGTAGATCAGGTGCGCGTGCCTCCGCAAATGGGGCAGTACAAAGTGTATATCATCGATGAGGTGCACATGCTTTCTCAGGCCGCGTTTAATGCGTTCCTGAAAACACTTGAGGAGCCGCCGCGCTACGCTATTTTTATTCTTGCAACTACTGAGCGGCATAAAATTCTGCCCACCATTCTTTCACGTTGCCAGATCTTTAACTTCAACCGCATTCAGGTTGATGATATAGCCGGGCATCTGGCTTTTATTGCCAAAAGCGAAAACGTAGAAGCCGAGCCGGATGCGCTGCACATTATAGCTCAGAAAGCCGATGGCGCGCTGCGCGATGCCTGTTCCATTTTCGATCAGGTAGTTAGTTTTGCAGGAAATAACTTGACCTACAAAGCCGTAATCGAGAATCTGAATGTGCTCGATTACGACTACTATTTCCGCGTCACTGATTTTGTGCTGGCCGATAATATTCCCGGTTCGCTGCTGGTGTTTAATGATATTCTTACTAACGGTTTCGACGGGCACAACTTCATAGCCGGTTTGGCCGAGCATTTGCGTAATTTGCTGGTCTGCAAAGACCCGCAAACCCTGCAGCTTTTAGAGGCCGGGCAGAATATCCGAGAGCGTTACCGCGATCAGGCAACACGCTGCCAGACCATGTTTCTGCTGCGCGCCCTGAAGCTGGTCAATACCTGTGATGTTGGCTACAAAAGCGCCCGAAACCCAAGGTTGCTGGTCGAATTTACACTCATGCAGCTTTGCGCGCTGAACGGCCAGGGAGCCGCTGAAAAAAAAAATGACGAACTGATCGAAACTGCACAGCCGGAAGTGCAAAAAACGGCTGCGGCAAACGTTCAACCCGCAACAGATGCTCAACAGCAAACACCGGTTTCCTCGGCACAAACTCCCGCAGTTGCTCAGTCGCAAACGGAGACCGTAAATGCTCCTGCGGTTCAGCAGCAGCCGGTTGCTCAGGTACAAGTGCAGCAAACTCAGGCACCTTCTTCAAACGGAACAGCCGTTACCGGACAGCTTCGCAAAACCGGACAGCTAAAAAGCTCCGGCGGAACAATGAGTACTATTCTCAATCCGCAGCAAAATTCTGCCGCCGCCGTTATTGAATCAGCCCCCGTTATTGATCGTCCAGCAACCCCATTCAATCAGGAACAGCTGGAAGCAGCATGGACAGCCTTTGCAGATCAACTGAAAGCCGCGAAGAAATTTAACGATCATGCCGCCGTTACCATGAACCGCCCCGAAAAAACGGGCGAAATGAGTGTGCGGTACACCGTTTTTAATGCATCTGCTCTTGAAAATCTCGAAGCCGATAAAACAGAGCTGATGACTTTTCTCCGGCAAAAACTGAACAACTATCACTTTACGCTTGATATTCAATTGAGCAAAGAGGAAGGGCAGCAGCGTTTGTACACACCGCAGGATAAATACAGAAGACTTCTCGAACTGAACCCTGATCTCCAAAAACTGCGTCAGCAGTTTGATTTGGATTTGGAGATGTAATGTGGTGATAAATAGATTTTTATTAGTGTTTGCTTGACAAGGGTATGTTTGTGTATTATCTTTGTATCGTTGTATATGTATATTTTTAAGGTATGTTTTTAAATTAGTTAACCTATTATTACAATGGAAAAACAAATTACAGCAGAAGACATTTCTAATTACATTCTCACACTTACAGATGCAGATTCCGGTGATACCATCTCGCATCTTAAACTGCAAAAGTTGCTTTATTACACACAGGGGTTTTATTTGGCAATGAAACACCGCCCCCTTTTTCGTGAAAAAATTATGGCCTGGAATCACGGCCCCGTTATCAAAGAAATTTACAATAAGTACAAAGGAAACGGAAACAATCCACTGTTTGCGGATGCAGATTTCCAAGAAACAAAAATTGACGAAACACTGAAAGAATTTATCCATGAAATCTATCAGGTATTTGGTCAGTTTTCAGCCTGGAGACTTCGGGAAATGACGCACAGCGAACCAACCTGGAAGAATACACTTCAAAGTCAGGAAATTACTCATGAGTCAATGATTGAATACTTTTCAACTCAGTTAAAGTAATGGGGCAAAAGTTTTCAATTAAAAAGCCGAATGTAAATCAAGGAAAAAACATTACGGCTAAAAATGAAACGCCTTCCTTTTCGCAATTCGATTATCCTATTTTTTGCTTTAAGCATTTGCATCAGGGAGAATTTGGAGTAGAGCGCTGTGATACCCAAGATCAGGCTGCTCTTCTGAAACGCTTAAACAAGCTTAGCCAAATGTCGTGGCAACAAATAAATACAGCCCAGCGACATGGCTTAGGTTGGGAGAAAATCAGTCAGTCATCAGTAAGAGCCGGAATTCCCCGGCATGTTACGCCCGATGTTGATTTGCTTGCGTTTCGCTTTTCAGGACTTGCTCCTTTTGTTGGATATCGGAATTTAGCCGTGTTTCATATTTTATTCATCGACAGTAAATTCAACCTTTATAACCATTGATTTGTCCGGGCTGGGCTAACAAAACTCAATCACCTATACTTAATTAGCATCTTTCTTCAGATTTTCTGCTTCGAGCCGAAGTGAATGATTATTTTTGCGCATCCTGAATCGTCTCACTTTCAACACTAAAAAAATACAATGAACAAGATTAAAGTGGCCAATCCCGTTGTGGAGCTTGACGGCGACGAAATGACCCGTGTAATCTGGAAGTTTATCAAGGATAAACTCATTCTTCCGTATCTCGATATTGATATCAAGTATTACGATCTTGGTATGGAGCACCGTGATGCAACCGACGATCAGGTTACTATTGATGCTGCTGAGGCGATCAAGAAATACAGTGTTGGTATTAAGTGCGCAACCATTACACCCGACGAAGCCCGCGTTAAAGAGTTTGGTCTGAAACAAATGTGGAAATCGCCTAACGGAACCATTCGTAATATTCTCGATGGCACTGTTTTCCGTGAGCCGATTGTTTGTACAAACGTTCCCCGTCTCGTTACCAACTGGACAGCTCCGATTATTGTTGGCCGTCATGCATTTGGTGACCAGTACCGCGCAACTGATACTGTTATCAAAGGCAAAGGCAAACTCACAATGACCTTCACACCCGAAGACGGAGGTGAGCCGCAAACATTTGAAGTGTTCAATTTCAAAGGCGATGGCGTTGCACTTGCCATGTACAATACCGAAGAATCTATCCGCGGTTTTGCACGTTCTTGTCTGAATATGGGCTTGATGAAAAAATGGCCCGTGTATCTCTCAACCAAGAACACCATTCTTAAAAAGTACGATGGCCGTTTCAAAGATATTTTTGCCGAAATTTTTGAAGCAGAATACAAAGAAAAATTTGCAGCAGCAGGTATTGTTTATGAGCACCGTCTCATTGATGATATGGTTGCATCTGCCCTGAAATGGCATGGCGAATTTGTTTGGGCCTGCAAAAACTACGATGGCGACGTACAGTCTGACAGCGTTGCACAAGGTTTCGGTTCACTCGGCCTTATGACTTCGGTGCTGGTTACTCCCGACGGGAAAATTATGGAAGCCGAAGCAGCGCATGGTACAGTAACCCGCCACTTCCGCGACCATCAGGCCGGCAAGCCTACTTCAACCAATCCGATTGCCTCTATTTATGCATGGACACGCGGTTTGGAATTCCGCGGACAGCTTGACAACAACGAAGAGCTTGTTCGTTTTGCAAAAGCACTCGAAGAGGTTTGTGTTGAAACCGTAGAAAGCGGCAAAATGACCAAGGATCTTGCAGTTTGCATTCACGGAAACAAAGTGAATCATGGCGAACATTACCTCTATACCGAGGAGTTCCTGACTGCACTTGACGAGAATCTGAAAAAGAAACTCGGTTACTAACCAAGCATACAATTTATAGTGAAAGGCTTTTCTGCACGAGTTGCGGGAAAGCCTTTTTTACTTGATAACAGGTAATTTCACTTGTTTTGATGTTGCGCTGCTTTTCTATATTTGCAGTTAATTGACCCTCAATTACAAACCCAAAACGACACACATGAAACACCTCTTCTCATCACTACTGATAGGTTGTGGTATGCTGATAACAGACACACTGTCAGCACAACTTGCACCGCCTGAAGTACTTTATTACGATTTTAACGGTTCGGGTACAAGCGTACCGAATCTGGCTTCGGCACCACCGGTTGGTACTGCAACAGCCAACATCTTAGGTGGCGTAATTCAGGGTGGCAGCGGAACATTGTGCAATGGTTCACTAATCGGTTCAGGTATATCATCAACCACAGATTACCTGAATACCGGCTGGGTAACCAGCATTACTTCAACATCGGCCTGGACAATTTCTTTTCGTACAGCCAACTTTGGCTCAACAACTGCTCTGTATTACATTTTCGGTGATGCGTCTGCAAGTTCCTTCCGTTGTTTTACCAATGGCGTTGCAGGTCCTAATAACTGGATTCTACGCGGAACAGGCATGACAGATGTATATGCAAATGGAGCAGCCATTGCTTCACCAACCATGACAACCTTTGTATATGATCCGGCTTTGGCGAACATTAAGGCATATATTAATGGAGTGCTTGTTAGTACAGTAGCGCAAGGCGCATTTACTTTGAATGGAACAGGTCCTTTTAAAGTAATGGGCTATAGTGCCAACATTGGCGCACCTGCAGGTGGTTTGCTCGACGAGTTCCGTCTTTACAGTCGCGCATTAAATGCCACTGAAGTTGCGCAGCTTTATAACCCAATGACTCCGGGTATTCTTGGCCCTGACCAAACTGCTTGTTCTTCATTACCGGCTACGCTTTCGTTCAACTATCCCTTCACCAGTTTGCTTTGGTCAAACGGAGCAACAACTCCCTCAATCACCACAACTACAAGCGGTCAGTACATACTTACTGCAAGCGGTGCCTGTGCATCTGGTGCTGATACTGTGAACGTAATTGCAGGTGCAGTTACAACAGATACCATTACTCCCACAGCCTGCAACAGCTATCTTTCGCCCGATGGAAATACTTACACCACATCAGGTGTTTACACCGACACAATTCCCAACAGCGCTGGCTGCGACAGTATCATCACTATTAACCTTACTGTTAATTCGCCCAGTTCATCCGCAATTTCGCCCAGTGTGTGTGCCGCGTCTTATACCGCGCCCAGCGGAGCTGTTTATACAAGCTCAGGCATGTATATGGATACGATTCCGAATACAACAGGTTGCGACAGTGTAATTACCATAAACCTGTCAATGAATCTGCCTTCATCTGATTCAATTGCTCCGGTAGTTTGCGGAAATTATACATCACCAAGCGGAATGAATTACACAGCTTCCGGTATGTATATGGATACCATTCCGAATGCGGCAGGTTGCGACAGTGTTATTACTATCAACCTTACCGTAAATCAGCCTTCTGTGGCAACCGTAACGGCTTCAACCTGCACCGGTTCTTACACAGCACCCAGCGGAGCGGTTTACACAACTTCCGGTATGTATATGGATACAATTCCGAATGCGACCGGTTGCGACAGTGTGATTACGCTTAACCTTACTATAGGTGCGCAAACAGTAGATTCTATTACTGCAGCTGCTTGCGGAAGCTATTTATCTCCGGCAGGTAATCAGTACACCAGTTCTGGAATCTACACCGATACACTTGCCAATGTCTCTGGCTGCGATAGTTTGATCACCATTGACCTTACAATTAATCCGATTCCGACAGTCACATTTATTGTTCCAGTCAATATTGATACCGTTTGTTCAACAGATGCACCTTCAACACTTTCAGGTGGTTCTCCCGCAGGTGGTGTTTACAGCGGCCAGGGAGTAAGCGGCGGACAGTTCGATCCGATAAACTTGCCGTTAGGTCCTACAACAATTACCTATACTTATACTGACTCTGCAGGATGTTCAGCGATAGCAACTGGTATTATTCAAATTGATGATTGTGTAGGAATTGGAATCGATGCCGCAGATCAACCGGAACAGATTTTTACCGTATTCCCAAATCCTTCAACCGGAACCTTCAACGTAGTTACTTCGGCTGATGCAGAAGTACTTGTTGTTCGTTTGTTTGATACTCAGGGACGTGTTGTTTACTCAACACAACTCAACAATGTAGCAGCAGGAACACCGGTTGCTGTAAATGCTGGTGACCTCAGTGCCGGTATTTATTCGATGCAGCTGAGCAATGGTGCTGCCGCAACTTCGGTGCGTGTGGTTATCTCGAAGTAATCAGTTCACAATAAATTATAGTGCGGCGGTTTGCATCTTATGCAGACCGCCGCTTTTTTGTAATATCGCGGCGTAAAACAGTTTGTATGCAATTTCACATTTTCACATTAGAGCAAAACGGCGAATCTGTTTATCTGCTCACTCCGTTTTCGCGAAATGATATGCCCGCAGCACTTTCGCAGCAGGCATTTGCAGGTAAACTCATTGATCCGCTGCAAGGGCCTTTTATGGAAAATGTGGCGGTGAATCCTGAGTTTTTGGTTGTTCTGCACGAAACTGTGCGCGATGTAATGGTTGAGGATCCTGAAGTAATTGCCGAAGCAAAAGAGCAGCCAAACGGATATGTGTTTATTGTAGATCGACGCGCTCCCGAAGGCAAAGACATTCCGAAGGAAGATATCATCGGAATATTTTTGGTGAGTGACCGGAAAACAGATGTTTCACGCTACAGGCCGAATCCCGATTATAAACTGATTTCTGAAAAAGGATTTGCGCAGCTTCCGGAGTCCGCAGAAATTGAACTGTTGAAACGGCTGGGGGAATAAAGCCTCTGGTTTCGACAAGCTCAACCGCCGGCCGCGGGTGGTTGAGTTTATCGAAACCACCAGTACCATTTGGTTAAACAGTTTGCGGGTGTTTGCTTAAATCTGCAAAACACTTGCTAACTTTATTTCTCAAACAGAACAGTTATGCCCGAAGCTCCCCAGCAGTCGTTTGCCGATGTGTTTTCCGATAATTTTTCGGTTTTCGGCGACTACTTTCTCGAATCAATGAAGCATTTCGATCTGATGAATCCGTTTTGGATCATCATTATGATTTGCCTCATCACATTCACACTAGAAATTATCCTGCCCCAAAAACAACCCTACAGTCCGGTAAGCCGAAAAAACTTTTTGCTCGATCTGTTTTATGTGTTGTTTATTGATGTGATTTTTCTTAGCATCGGATTTTTTGCATTCACCACAGCGGTGAGTTGGGTGTTTGAGAAAATTGTAGTTTCTGCCGGAGGCACAATTCCGATTGTAAACTTGTCGATGCCGGCCAATCTCAAATGGCTGGAGTTTATCATCTTCTTTTTGCTTGTCGATTTTGCTCAATTCTTTGGCCACTGGCTGCTGCACCGTGTTGAGTTTCTGTGGAAGTTTCACAAAATTCATCACGCACAGGAAACATTAGGGTTTGCCTCAACACGTCATTTTCATTGGGGAGAAATGCTTGTGTTTAAACCCTTGCTGTACATTCCGTTTAGTTTGCTTGGGCTTGATGTTGCCTCTTACTTTGCGTATTACCTTTGGTTTGGATTGTTTCTGACGTTTTTCTCGCACTGTAATGTTGATATTGATTTCGGGTTTCTGAATCGGATTTTCATTACTCCGCAAACACATTACTGGCATCACGCTAAAAATATCCCAAGCCGTTACGGTGTAAATTATGCTTCATCACTTTCGATCTGGGATCAGCTTTTTGGTTCTTATTATTTACCCAAAGACAGAAAGCTGAAACCCGTGCTGGGCATACCCGATAACGATGTTCCTGATTCGTTTCTCGGACAGTTTTTTCATCCGTTTCTGGTGCTTTTTGGTAAAAAGCAGAAGCAGTCATCTGTCGATGAAAAAAATACTTCTTCCCTAAAGGGCAAGAAGTAATATTATTTTCGGGGCTTCATATTCTATTTCATTTTGCTATGCAAAAGTACTTTCGTTACGCAGTTTTGCTATTGACTTTTGCATTTGTGTTTGTCGGGAGCAACGCACAGCAGCCTGCTTATTTCATGCTTGGTGAAGAAAAGTTTAAAGGAATTCATATCTATGACGTTATTCAGGATAAAGAGCAGAATTATTGGTTTGCAACAAACGAAGGACTTTACCTTTTTGATTACTACACCTATACAAAGGTTGAATGCGGAGAGGCAAAAAGTGATGCCGTTTTCGGATTTAAAATGAATGCAGAAGGCACAATTTACTGTCATAATCTGAATAATCAAATCTTTGAAATAAAAGGGAAAAAGTGCAAGTTATTCTATGAGTTGAAAGAAGATGAAGGCCATTCTGATATTAGTCTGGAAATTACGGATAACGGACAATTGATTATTGGAGGCAAGAAAGGAGTTATTCTTAATCAGTCAGGTACTCCTGTTTTGCGTTATCATCCAGGAAAACATTTTTTAGGGCCTGCTTATAAAACAGCATCAGGAGCTATACTTTACCATATTAGTTTTAGCGATTCTGTTTTAGTATGTGCAAATGGGAAATTTGAAAGGAAAAAACTAAACTTCGAACCCTCGTCAAATGGTATTTCTAACACCTCAAAGTTTTTTACTGTCTCAGGTATTTCATACGCTCTTGATTTGCAAACGAAAAAACTGTACAGGTTCAATCAGGCCACATTTCAGTTAATTAGTCTGCCCGATAATCCTGCTTTTATGTCTAATGGTGCTGTTCGGTTGTATGAAACGAAAAATGAATTATGGATTGCAGGATCTTTTATGGGAGTTATGTCGATAAAAAATCCTCAAGCAAATTCAGGAACTCAATTATTGTATGAAGATTTTTTTGTTTCCAATGTATATCAAGATAACGAAGGGAATATTCTGATAAGTACGTTTGATAAAGGCGTGCTTGTAATTCCTGATATTCTGGTATCGGGAACTATTCATTCATTTCGCGATAATTCGATTACCTCAGTTTACTCTGATTCGGAAGCAGGGCTTTTACTAGGAACTGCAAAAGGCATTCTGATGAATTACAAGGATAACAAAACAACAGTTCTTGATGAAAATGGGACTAATAAAACAGAAGCAATTTATGGTTATCAGGGTAGTGATTTAATATTATTCTCAAACGGAAAGATTAAAGCATACAATAAGAAAACAAAGCAAGTACATATTATATCTGAATTATCACTGAAAGACGCCGTTTTTATTTCGAAAGATGAATTTTATATAGGAACAAACAGAGGTGTTTACAAAATTAAATGGAATGGCGCGAACCGTTTTTCTCGACAACGCATAGAAGCTCTTCAGCAGCGTGTTTATTCGATGGAATACGACAAAGTGCGATCTTGCTTATATACATCTACTGCAACCGGATTATATAAAACAGATTCGTCTGGTGTATCTGAGAAAATTTTATGGAAAAATCAGGAGATATTCACAATTCAACTTTTCTGTTCAGGAGAAACAGTTTATGCAAGTACTCGTAAAAATGGTATTCTGGTTATACGAAACGGAAAAGTAGTTAGTCAGATTTTTCCACTAGTTAATGGGAAAGTTGAAGTAATTGGGAAATTGATAGTTCACGAAAATTCAATATTTGCGAGCTCTTCAAATGGATTTTTCAGATTTGATATGAACGGGAATTTGATTACGCCCATTCACACCATTTATGGTTTTTCGCAGAATAAAACATTTGATTTTACTTTTGAAGGTAATCAGCTATGGGTTTGTCATTCGGGTGGAGTTCAGCTAATCGACTTAAATTATGCAGCATCAATGCTGGCTAAACCAATAATCAGATTTAATTCCGTTTACGCAAACGATAAGGGGGTTGATTTTTCACATACAGGTGAATTTGAAAGTGATAAACGTAAAATAGCTTTTATTTTTTCGTCGCCAACACTTCGCAACAGAGGTACAACACACTATCATTACAAACTTATCGGTTATGATACAAGTTGGATCGTTAATGAATATGAAGCCAATAATGTGATCTATAATGCGCTCGCGCCCGGGAATTATATAATGCAGGTTAAGGCCGAAAATCAGGGGCAGTTTAGTGATATGATTAGCTATTCATTCAGCATTGCAAAGCCATTTTACTCGCGCTGGTGGTTTATTGGCTCTTGTATAATCCTTTTTTTGGCGGCTGTATATAGTATTTATAAATGGCAGTTAAATATTCAGCAGCGAAAATTGAGACAAATTAATGAACTGAATGCCTCAAAGCTTACAGCTATTCAATCGCAAATGAATCCGCATTTTATTTTTAACTCACTTAATTCTATTCAGGATCTGATTTTGAAAGGAGATGTCGAAAATTCGTATTCATATATCACTACGTTTTCTAATTTGGTTAGACGAACCCTGAATTATTCTGACAAGGATTTTATTGATTTTGATCAGGAAATAAAATTACTGGAACTATACTTATCACTCGAAAAACTTCGTTTCAAAAAAACATTGAAGTATGAAATAGTTGCGGATAATATTACTGATATTTTATTGCCTCCACTGCTTATTCAGCCATTTATCGAGAACGCACTTGTGCACGGATTACTTCATAAAGAAGGCGAAAAAATATTGCTAATCAAATTTGAGTTAACAGACGTTTTGATTTGCACAATTGAAGACAATGGAATTGGCCGAGAAAAGTCGAAATTAATTAAGCAGAGACAGCGTTCGGAGCATGAATCATTTTCGGGCAAGGCTATCCGTAAACGTTTTGAAATCCTCAGTACTGTGCTCGAAGGTGATTTTGGGTATGTTTACGAGGATCTTCAGACTGCCAATTCACCCTCCGGAACTCGTGTTATATTGACAATTCCGGTTAAGCGCAACTATTAATCCATTAATGAATTAAAACAGATGATTACTGAAATTGGTTTTACAATCTCAGTCTGATAAATTATGTTTGCTGTAATGAATAAAATAAGGGCAATTTTAGTTGATGATGAGGAAAGTGCAAGAGATGTACTTCAAAATTTGCTTCTTCGGTTTTGTCCTGAAGTTGAGCTAATTGCCAAATGCGAAAATGTTCCTGATGCTGTTGAATTGATAAAGAAAGAAGAGCCCGAATTAGTTTTTCTGGATATTGAAATGCCCAACTATGCTGGCTATGAAATTGTGAATTTCTTTGAAAAAATAAACTTCGAAATCATCTTTATCACTGCTTATGATCAATATGCTGTTCGGGCATTTGAAATCGCAGCAATCGACTATCTGCTTAAGCCAATAGATATAGAGCGATTGAAGCAAGCCGTACAACGCACAAAGCAACAGTATAATATTGCACAGCAAGCTCAGCGTTTATCCTTACTGAGTAAAACACTTGAAACTAAAGAGCTTAAAAATATTGTAATCAGCGACCGGAATCAACAAAATGTAATTCCTGTAGATAGTATTATTGCTATTGAGGCACAGGAATCGTATTGTCTGGTTCATACACTTACTAAAAAGTATATCGCCAGTAAAAACCTGAAACATTTTGAAACGGTTTTTGAATCATTACCTCGTTTTATTCGTGTGCACAAATCGTGGCTGATTAATAAAGAGCATTTGAAGCAGTATTCTAAGTCTGAACTTACAATTCAACTTTCGAATGGCTTATTGGCAAAACTCTCCAAGTATAAGAAAGCAGAGTTTGAAGAGGCACTTCTTTCCTGATATAAATTTCGTCTTCATGTCTCCGTTTTCAGATTTACTAGTAAGAATTATGACGATAGAAAACTGGCTGAAATTGTTAGTTCCAGCCTACTAATCGGCTAACTGTTTACCATGACAAAAGAAGCACATCAGCATTGATGTGCTTCTTTTTTTGTCCATTCCTGAAACTGTTTGGCTGTTGATGAAGTTGTTTTACTCCTGTTTTCTTATCCCAGTAAATTTGTTTCGGCTGATAAAAATCAAATTTCTGACCCACCTAATTTGTGAAGCATGAGACTAACAAAATTTATATTCGCAATCATTTTTCTGCTATGCATAAAAGCAGCATTTGCGCAAGCTCCAAACTATGTTTGGGCAAAACGAATTGGAGGCACAAATATTGACGATGGAAGATCCATTGCTGTAGATGCTGCGGGTAATTCATACACTACTGGTTTTTTTCGCGGGACAATAGATGTAGATCCAGGTCCCGGAACTACACTTGTTACTTCTGCGGGTATTGAGGATATTTTCATTACAAAATTAGATGCAGCAGGAAATTTAGTTTGGTCTAAAACGATAGGCAGTGCTTTTAATGATTTTGCTTACTCGATAGCACTTGATGCCTCTGCAAATGTCTATATAACCGGTCAATTCAATTTCACAACTGATTTCGACCCCGGTGCAGGAACGTTTAATTTGTCATCGTTTGGTTCGTGGGATGTTTTCATCTTGAAATTAGATGCTTCAGGAAATTTTGTTTGGGCAAAACAATTTGGCTCAACCCTTGCTGATAACGGCCGCACAGTCACAACTGATATTGCAGGAAATGTTTACACAATAGGAACGTTCACCGGCACTGTAGATTTTGATCCGGGTGCCGGAGTCAGTAATTTGACTGCAGTAGGTGCACAAGATGTTTTTGTTTCTAAACTTGATGCAGCCGGAAACTTTGTTTGGGCAAAATCTTTTGGAGGCACTGGCAATGACTTGGGTGTATCCATTGTTATTGATGGTACGGGAAATGTATTTATTTCCGGCGGCTATAATCTTACAGTTGATTTTGATCCGGGTGCCGGAACTTTCAATCTTACTTCTGCTGGCAATTTTGATATTTACCTGCTTAAGTTAAATGCTGCCGGTAATTTTGTTTGGGCCATCAGCATGGGAGGAACTCTTTCAGATACCGGTAATTCGATAGGTCTTGATGCCTCCGGGAATATTATTTTTATTGGCAATTTTAATGGTACTGCAGACTTTGATCCCGGTGTTGGAACTTCCAACCTAACTTCTGCGGGTGCTACGGATATGTTTATTTCAAAGTTAGATGCAACTGGTAATTTGATTTGGGTAAAAAGAATAGGTGGTACGGGCGACGATTATGCCAATAAGGTAACACTTGATCCCTTAGATAACATATACTTTGGCAGCGGATTCAACGCAACAGTAGATTTCGATCCCGGTGCAGGAACTTCCAACTTAGTTTCGTCAGGAGGCTTTGATGCAGCAATTACAAAACTTGATGCAAGTGGAAATTATCTCTGGGCAGTGCGAATGGGCGGATTATCAAATGAAGCTTGTTACTCACTAGCATATCACAGTTCCGGCTCTATATATTCAACCGGTGTTTTTGATGATGTAGTTGACTTTAATCCGGGAGCAGCAGTTTTCAACTTAACCTCCGCAGGTGCAAGTGAAGCCTGGATTCAAAAGCTTTGTCAGCTTGCGCCACAGCCTGGAATTATCAGCGGGAATGCAACAATATGTTCGGGTACTACAAACACCTATAGCATAACGCCTGTAAGTTCGGCAACATCCTATACATGGACAACACCTGCCGGCTGGACAGGAACCTCAACAACAAACAGTCTTACGACTACCTCAAGTTTAACAAGCGGAAATGTTTCTGTGGTTGCAGTCAATGCATGTGGTACATCAGTTGCACGGACGCTCAGCGTTACAGTAACCCCAACTCCCACATTTCCAACCGTAATCACAGGTAATACAACAGTTTGTGCCGGATCAACAAACGTTTACAGTATCGGATTTGTTAATGGTGCAACATCATACAATTGGACATATCCCGCAGGATGGACAGGCCCTGCAGTCTCAACGATTCCAAGCGTTTCAACAATTGCGGGTGCAAATAGCGGGACAATTACTGTAACTGCAAGTAATTCCTGTGGTACAACTGCTCCGCGAACGTTGGTTGTAACTGTTACTCCTGCCATAACATCTTCAATTTCTTCTCAAACCAATATTTTATGTAACGGCGGAACAACTGGCGCAGCAACTGTTCTGCCATCTTCAGGGACAGCACCTTACACTTATGCATGGAGCCCAAGTGGCGGAACAGCAGCTACAGCAACGGGTTTAACGGCAGGAATTTACACTTGCACGATTACTGATGCAACCGGATGTTCCGGCACACGAACAGTTAATATTACTCAGCCAACAGCGCTTGCATCATCTGTTTCATCACAAACAAATATTTCGTGCAATGGCGGGAATAATGGTGCAGCAACAATCAGCGTTAGCGGCGGAACTCCGGGCTATACTTATTCGTGGGCACCAAGCGGCGGAACAACTGCATCAATCACCGGAAGAACAGCAGGAACATACACCTGCACAATTACAGATGCTAACAGTTGTACACGTACACAAACTGTTTCATTAACACAGCCAACTGTAATTGCTTCTTCAGTAACATCACAAACCAATGTTTCGTGCAATGGCGGAAATAATGGTGCAGCTACGGTAAGCGTAAGCGGCGGAACTCCGGGTTATACTTACTTGTGGTCGCCAAGCGGCGGAACTGCTGCAACTGCTTCAGGACTTATTGCCGGAACATATACTTGTACAATTACAGATGCAAACAGTTGCACACGTACACAAACTGTATCGCTAACACAACCGGCAGGAATGTCGTCGTCAGTAGCATCACAAACCAATGTTTTGTGTAATGGCGGAAATAATGGTGCTGCAAGCATTTCAGTTTCAGGCGGCGCACCCGGTTATACTTATTCATGGGCACCGAGCGGCGGAACAACTGCATCAATCACAGGACGCACAGCCGGAACTTATACTTGCACAATCACAGATGCAAATAGCTGTACACGTACACAAACTGTTTCGCTAACACAGCCAATAGTAATTGCTTCATCTGTTTCATCGCAAACAAATGTTTCGTGCAATGGCGGAAATAATGGTGCTGCAACTGTTAGTGTTAGCGGCGGAACTCCCGGTTATACTTATTCGTGGGCACCAAGCGGCGGAACAACGGCATCAATTACCGGAAGAACTTTTGGTACATATACATGCACAATTACAGATGCAAACGGATGTACACAAACACAAACAGTTTCGTTAACGCAACCAACAGTATTAGCTTCAACTGTTTCATCGCAAACAAATATTTCGTGCAATAGCGGAAATAATGGTGCAGCAACAATCAGCGTTAGCGGCGGAACACCGGGTTATACATATTCGTGGTCACCAAGCGGCGGAACAGCTGCAACAGCATCTGGTTTAATTGCCGGAACATATACTTGTACAATCACAGATGCGAATAGTTGCACACGCACACAAACTGTTTCATTAACACAACCAACTGCACTTGCTTCATCTGTTTCATCACAAACAAACCTTTCTTGTAATGGCGGAAATAATGGAGCCGCAACAGTTAGTGTTAGCGGCGGCACACCGGGTTATACTTATTCGTGGTCGCCAAGCGGCGGAACGGCTGCAACTGCTGCTGGCTTAATTGCCGGAACATATACTTGTACAATCACGGATGCGAACAGTTGTACACAAACACAAACTGTTTCATTAACACAACCAACTGCACTTGCATCATCAGTGTCATCGCAAACCAATCTTACCTGCAATGGCGGAAATAATGGAGCAGCAACAGTTAGTGTAAGCGGCGGAACACCTGGCTATACTTATTCGTGGTCGCCAAGCGGCGGAACAGCTGCAACTGCTGCTGGCTTAATTGCCGGAACATATACTTGTACTATCACCGATGCAAACAGTTGTTCACAAACACAAACTGTATCGCTTACACAACCAGCAGGAATATCTTCGTCAGTAGCATCACAAACCAATATTTTGTGTAATGGCGGAAATAATGGTGCTGCAAGCATCTCCGTTTCAGGCGGAACTCCTGGCTATACTTATTCGTGGTCGCCAAGCGGCGGAACTGCTGCAACAGCTGCGGGATTAATTGCCGGGACATATACCTGTACTATCACAGATGCGAACAGTTGCGCACAAACACAAACTGTTTCATTAACACAACCAGCAGCACTTGTATCATCAGTATTATCGCAAACAAATGTTTTGTGCAATGGTGGTTCAAACGGAGCTGCTACTGTAAACGTTACTGGCGGAACTCCCGGCTATACATATAACTGGGCACCTTCGGGCGGAACGGCTGCAACAGAAAGCGGACTGAGTGCAAGTACATACACCTGTACAATAACTGATGCTAATGGTTGCACTCAAACTCAAACAGTAACAATTGCAGAGCCAACTGCAATAACTGTAAGTATTGTTTCACAAAGTGATGTTACCTGCTTCGGAAATGCCGACGGAACTGCAACAATATCCGAAAGTGGTGGTGTTGGTCCATATACCTACAACTGGACACCCGCGGGCGGAACAGCTGCAACTGCTTCAGGTTTAACCGCAGGAACTTATACCTGTACCGTTACCGATGCAAATATGTGCACCAGCACACAAACTGTAAACATTACAGAACCCGCGGCAATTACTTCATCGCAAACTGTAACACTTTGTGATGGTCAAACTATAACTGTTGGTACAAACACGTACACGGTTTCAGGTGTTTACACCGATGTGCTTTCTTCATTAACAGGATGCGACAGCACTGTAACCACCAACCTGACAATTGAAGCACCGATTGATATTACCATCACACAAACTCCAACATCAATAACTGCAAACCAGAGCGGAGCAACTTATCAGTGGATTGATTGTGCTAATGGTAATGCACCAATTAATGGTGAAGTAAGTCAAACATTTACTCCAGTTGTTAATGGGAACTATGCTGTAATTGTTACAGTTGGTTCTTGCAGCGCTACAAGTTTATGTTCAAGCTTTGTTACTGGTATCACAAACAATCAAACCAATTTGTTTTCAATCTATCCGAATCCAAACAACGGACAGTTTATTGTTGAATTAGTATCGGTATCAGTTGTTTCGATTATTGATGTAACAGGGCGAGTAGTTTTTACACAACAGCTAAATGCAGGACGGAATACAATTGAACTGGGAAATCAGAGCAACGGTGTTTATATGTTGCAGGTAGTTAACAATGGACAACAAACAGTTCAGCGATTAATTATTCAGCACTAGTAAGCACTTTAGTTCTACAAATTGTATTCTCCCCGGATTCTTCAAAAGAAGAATCCGGGTTTTTATTTGCCTGAATACAATAATCACCAGGCAGTAACCGACATATAGGTTATAGATTGCTTTGGTATGCAGTATTTGCCGGTAATTGTCCGACAACCGTTTTTTGCAATACCTTTGACTCGAAAACATAAAACTAAAACAATGAAAAAAGGAACAATTATCCTGATTGTGGTTGCGTTGCTGCTGGGGATTTTTGGCATGAACGGCTGCAGTACGTATAATAATATGATTGAATCGCGCGAGCAGGTGCGTAAAACATGGCAGAATGTTGAAGCCGCTTATCAGTTGCGGATGGACAAGATTACCAATCTGGTTGCAACTGTAAAAGGTCAGGCCGATTTTGAGCGTTCAACGCTTGAAGCGGTTATAAATGCTCGTGCTAATGCGACAAAAGTAACTATCAACCCCGAGAATCTGGATGAAGCTTCAATGAAGCAATTTCAGGAGGCGCAGAACAATGTGTCTTCAACACTTGGCCGTTTGATGGTGGTTGTGGAGCAATATCCCGATTTGAAAACCAACGGTGCTTTCACAGAACTCCGTGCCGAAATTTCGGAAACAGAGAATATGATTAAAAAAGCGCGTACCGATTACAATGAAGTTGCCGGTACGTTCAACACACGGGTACAGAAATTTCCTGGAAGTATCTGGGCCGGGATTTTTGGCTTCAAGACCATGCCGTATTTCGAAAGCGATCCGGGAACGGATAAAGCGCCGAAAGTAGATTTTGAAACCAAGAAGTGATGCCGTCTGCAACTGATCTTTTCAGCGAAACTGAAATACAGCAATTGGTTGACGCCATCACACGCGCCGAAGCAACCACCAGCGGCGAAATTCGTGTGCATGTCGAAAACTGGTGCTGGTTAGGTCCTCAATGGCGAGCAAAGCGTGTGTTTCGTAAACTAAACATGCACGAAACCCGCGAAAATACAGGCGTACTGATTTATGTTGCAGTACGTTCGCATAAAGTGGCAGTTATTGGCGATAAAGCAATCAATGAGGCTGTTCCTGCTGGTTTCTGGGATGATATTCTGAACCAGTTAAAATCAGCTTTTCAGCAAAAACGATTTGCCGAAGGTTTGATGAATGCAGTTGAGAATTGCGGAAAACAATTGGCCGAACATTTTCCCGGTTCGGATGATGATAACCCGGATGAACTTCCGAATGAAATCAGCTTCGGATGAGAACATTGTTGCTTTATATTCTGTTGCTGTTCGGATCATTGTATGCTCCTGTTTCTGCATTTGCACAAGTTGATCGCTATAAAGACATTCCGGATGCACCAAATCCACCGCGCTTAGTCAATAATTTCTCGAAAGAGTTTCCTGATTTTCTCTCTGCTTCAGAAACCGAAAAGCTGGAACAAAAGCTGCTTGATTTCAACAATCAAACATCGAATCAAATCACGATTGTTATTGTTGATGATCTTGCAGGCTATCCGGCCTGGGAATTTGCAACCAATATTGGCGAGAAGTGGGGCGTTGGTACAAACAAATACGACAATGGTGTTGTAATTCTTGTAAAACCCACCGGCGGCAAAGGACAGCGCGATATTTTCATCGCAGTTGGTGAAGGCTTACATGCTAAAATCAATGCCACGCGCAACAGCCACATTATAAATGATATTCTGATTCCGCGCTTGGCCGACGGCGACCGCTACGGCGCATTAGACGAGGCCACAAATGTGCTCATGAAAATGGCCCGCGGGGCTTTTGATGATGCGGATATGGCTGTAAAGCCACGCAAAAAAAACAGAACAGGGAATGTTATTATTACAATAGCCGTTATTCTGTTTTTTATCATCGTATTTTCTAAAGGCGGCGGCGGTGGCGGCCGTTCATTTGGAGGCGGTATGTGGATGGGCGGCGGCGGATTTGGCGGCGGCGGCGGTGGCTGGAGTGGTGGCGGCGGTGGCGGTTTCGGTGGTTTTGGTGGAGGCGGTTTTGGCGGCGGAGGCTCGGGCGGAAAGTGGTGAAAACTTGCAGGCAGGTAATGTATCTCTGTGAGTATCAATAACTAATCTTCTCAATCTTCAATAGCTTCAATACCCTGATTTTTCAATCCGTCCAGACTATCTTTCATGACTTGCAATTGCTCGGGTGTGTGCCCTTGCCAGTTTTCAACTTCTCCTGTAATGCGTAGCGGGTGCAGACTGCGATATGACTTTGTAGGATTTCCCGGAAATTTCTTATCAGTTAAATTCGGATCATCTTCAAACATCCCGGTTGGTTCTACCGTGTAAATTCTTCCTTCGCCTGCACCCAAAGCAAGTTCAGCACCCCAGGTTGCAGCATTAAGCGTAGCTGTAAAGTAAACATACTTAGCCTTGTTTCCCTTGCCATAATTGGAGCTGAAGCCCGGCTCTATCAAATCACCCGGCTTTAGGTTTGCTTTGGTGCCGTGATAGTATGTTTCGGTATTCATGGTGTGATTTCAACAGTTGAATATTTATTGCGGAGATATTCTATATAAATATTCGTATTTTTTAATTCATATTACTTGTTTGCCGAACACAAATTTGCTAAATGATTTTCTCATCAAAATTAAAAATATCTTCGCCATTAATCACAAACCAAAGCTCTCCCTTTTTGTCTTTTTAAATCGTCCATAATTTCCTGCTGCTATTTTTGTATTGATTTTTAAAGGAAATTGAATCGACTAAAGAAATTTGCAGTCCTGTTTTAGCACAGCAGATTATTGGTTGTTGCTAATTGCATTCTTGTTGTTACTGACAAATAGTTTTGCGATTACATTAGCATATACAACAGCAACCAAACCAATCACAATTTTGATCCCCGATTGGAAAATGAAATCAAACTTATTGGTATGATCTGGCATGGTGTCTTTGAGCTGTAAATATGTTTTTAGCTGAACAATAAAATCAGGCAATGCCCAAACTATTGTAACCAGCCCCGTTGTAACCAGTGCTATTTCATAAATTACTTTTCGGTTTGCAGTAAAGACTAATGTTTCTGAAGCATCCTCTGTTTTGAAAACCAAGCTGACAATAGCTTTTGTTTTAAACGTGAGCAGCGCCGCAAAAAGAATTGTTAAAGCAAAGTGGATAATGCTCAGTAAAACAAAAGGTGTTCGATCAAAATCGCCGAACAAATCAGGATTTTTATCGGCCTGAAAGTATATTGTAACAGCCGAAAGTATATTGCTGATTAATTCTGCTGAAGTGATAAACAAATAAATACCAAGTAACTTGATTGCAATTTCGCAGATGTCTGATTTTTTCATTGTTTTTTTCGGCGTTGAATTATTGGGGACTGTTTATGCAAGAAGCTTGAACAGATTACCGAAACAAAAGATACAGAAATTATTTTACGGATTCTTAAAGAGTTGAATCGTATAGTCAAGCAATTTTACATCACCATAATCACCGTGCCCCGGAACTACAAGCTTTACATTCGGATGTGCTCTTTTAACATTTTCAACTGTAGCTGACCAGGTATTTACATTTCCGTCATCAACATAGCCGCGACTTGCATCAATTTCACGAATCAGACAGCCGCCGAACAACACATTTTCACTCGGGAAATAGCAAACGATATTATCTCTAGTATGTCCTTCTCCATAAAACTTTGCATGAATAGTTTCAGTCCCCACTTTTAAAACCAGCGAATCGGAAAAACTATTTAGAGGAACTGTATAGTTATTTGCTTTTGCAAATTCAATTGTTTTGAAATAGGCATACGATGAGATTTTATGCTCATCAAATGCTTTTAATCCGCCCAAACAATCGTCGTGAAAATGGGTTGGAATAATTGCATTTATTTTGCATTTCAGTGTTTCATCGATCCATTTAATTAACTCTTCTGAATTAGTATCGTTGGTGGGCGTATCGAAAATGATAACCTCATTGTTGTTTCTGACAATGAGACCGTTGCAGGGAACGTTTCCATAATCCTGCGTTTGTTTGTATGAAGTGTGAATGAATGAATTTGCAGTAATTTGTGTGATATAAATGTTCTCCGAACGATGAATTTCTTTTGGTTTAAAAGCTTCTTGTTTTAGTGTATCTTGCTTTGGTACTTGTTGGTTTGGAGAAGCGCAGTTTATGCTTGTAATTGTAATTAGGAGTACGAATAAACAATTGATTGGGAATGCCATTTTATGTTTAGGTTTTGATTTTTTGAACTTGTTTTATGAGGCTCCAATTTACAAAGTAATGCAAAGTTTCACTGGAGTGAGCTCATGAAAATTAGCTAAAGAAACCACTTGACGTTAGATTATAGCTAAACAAAAAATCGGCGAACCTAAAAAGGGTTCGCCGATGAAAAATAAATGGTTATCTAAATTACTTCACTAATTCTTTAGCCTTGCTGATTGCGGCTGGAATGCCAGCAACATTAGCACCGCATTTATGGGTACTTACGATTGTCCTATAAGTTTTGATCGACTTTCGGCAAGACGTTTTTGGATATACGCTTTTAGCTCCTCAAAAGTCATATTTTGAGTTTCCGTGCTTATTTTTTCTCTGATTTCACGCATCATTTTTACTGCGTCGAAGCTTTTTTCTTTTTCACTCATTTCCATAATCATGTAATCAAACAGAGCAATATTTCTGAATGTGCCTATGGCAATTATATTACATTATTTACTTCACCAACTCTTTCGCTTTACTAATTGCTGCCGGAATACCAGCAACATTAGCACCGCCCGAAGTAGCAAAGAATGGCTGTCCGCCGCCGCCGCCCTGGATTTCTTTGGCAAGATCGCGGATCATTTGGCTGGCGTTCATGCTTTTGTCTTTCACCAGATTGTCGGAAAGCATGAGTGTGAGAGAGGCTTTTGCGTTTACTTCGGCACCGAGCACAAGGAAGAGATTGTCGCCAACCTGTGTGCGGATTTCATAAGCAAGATCTTTTATTGCATCAGTACTGTTGAGCTCAACCTGTGCGGCAATGAAAGTGATACCGTTAATGCTTTCGGCTTTGGCAAGAAGTTCAGCTTTGAGAAGTTTGGCTTTTGCACGCTGCATTTTTTCAACTTCCTGTTCCAATACTTTTTTCTCGTCGAGCAAACTCTGCAAGCTTTTGAGCAGGTCTTTCGGATTTTTCAGCAATTCGCGGGCTTCGCGTACTAAGCGCAACTGCTCGTTCATAAAGTTCTCGGCAGCAGTTGCAGTAATCGCTTCAATGCGTCGAACACCGGCAGCCACAGCTGATTCGCTGATGATTTTGAACAGCCCGATTTGCCCTGTAGCCGGAACGTGTGTGCCTCCGCAAAGTTCTATCGAGTAGTTTTTGTCGAAGGTTACAACGCGCACCAGATCGCCATACTTTTCGCCAAACAAGGCCATAGCACCCAATGCCCGTGCATCGTCAATAGCCATTTCGCGAATATCGGCTGCAATGTTCTGGCGAATTTTTTCGTTCACCATGCGTTCGATAGATGCAATTTCTTCATCGCTCATTTTACTGAAATGCGAGAAGTCGAAACGCAGGTATTCGCCGTTTACTAACGAGCCTTTTTGCTCAACGTGTGTGCCGAGCACACTGCGCAACGCGGCGTGCATAAGGTGTGTTGCACTGTGGTTGTTTTCGGTGGCTTTGCGTAAACCGCTGTCAACCGTTGCGTGGAATGTACGGCTTACATCTTCGGGCAAGCGCTCGGCGAAGTGAACAGTTACACCATTTTCTTTTTTGGTATCGAGAATGCGTACACGGTCGTTTGCTGCAACAAGCCAGCCGGTATCACCAATTTGTCCGCCGCTTTCGGCATAAAACGGTGTGGTTTCAAGCACCAGCTGATACGATTCCTTGCCTTTTGCTTTGATGCGGCGGTAGCGTACAATGCGGGTTTCAGACTCAAGATCTGTGTAGCCGGTAAACGTGAGTTTCACGTCTTTGAGAAGTTCAACCCACTCATCAGTATCAATAGCTGTTGCCGCGCGCGAACGTTCTTTCTGTGCCTGAAGGTTGGTTTCAAAACCATCCATATCCACGCTTACATTATTTTCGCGGGCAAGCAAATTGGTAAGGTCAATCGGAAAGCCGAATGTATCGTAAAGCTCGAACGCAAAAGCACCGTCGATGGTTTTGCCTTCGTTCTTTTTCACGTATTCTTCAAAGCGAACAAGGCCGCCTGCCAATGTGCGGAGGAATGCTTTTTCTTCTTCTTCAATCACCGCCATAATGAGTGCACGCTGATCGCGAAGTTCAGGGAAGAACTCGCCCATTTCGGTTGCCAGCGTGGGAACGATATTGCAAAGCAGCGGTTCTTTCTGATTGAGGAACGAATAGTAATAACGCACCGCGCGGCGCAGAATACGGCGAATTACATAGCCTGCACCAGTGTTTGAAGGCAACTGCCCGTCGGCAATGGCAAACGAAATAGTGCGGATATGGTCCGACAGAACACGAAAAGCAATATCCTGTTTGCTATCGGTTCCACCGTATTTGTTGTTGGTCATCACACCGATCATGGTGATGAGCGGCTGAAACACATCGGTATCGTAATTGGAAGTTTTTTGCTGAATAACGCGCACCAAACGTTCAAAGCCCATGCCGGTGTCAACATGGCGGGCGGGCAGCGGTTCGAGTACAGTAAGTTCCGAATGCTTTTTGGCAGCGGCTTTTTTCTTCTCATCGTCGCTGCCCTTGAAAGCACGTTCAAAAGCGGTGAGTTCAGCAGCAGCGCCGTTTTGTTTCCAGCGGCGGTTGAATTCCATGAACACATTGTTCCAGATTTCAATTACCTGCGGATGGTCGGCGTTTACGAGTGTTGCGCCTTCAACTTCTGCGCGTTCCGAATCGGGGCGACTGTCGAAATGTATTTCTGAGCACGGACCGCAGGGACCGGTATCGCCCATTTCCCAGAAGTTGTCTTTTTTATTGCCGCGCAGGATGCGGTTTTCGGGCAGAAACTGCCGCCATACATCATAAGCATCCTGATCGAAACCGAGGTTATCGTCGGTGCTGCCTTCAAACACAGTTACGTAGAGACGATCTTTAGGCAGTTTATACACTTCGGTAAGCAGTTCCCAGCTCCAGGCCAAAGCTTCTTTTTTGAAGTAATCGCCGAAGCTCCAGTTACCGAGCATTTCGAACATGGTGTGGTGATAAGTATCGACACCCACTTCTTCGAGATCGTTGTGTTTTCCGGAAACACGGAGGCATTTCTGCGTATCGGCTACACGCGGCCATTTTGCAGGTGTATTGCCCAGAAACCAGTCTTTGAACGGCGCCATGCCCGAGTTGTTAAACATCAGCGTGGGATCGTTTTTAACGACCATAGGCGCAGAAGGCACAATTTCGTGACCTTTTGAACGGAAGAATTCAAGGAATGTGCGGCGGATTTCGGCGGCGTTCATCATAGTTGGTATGCCTTGCAGGCGGTGTTTTCGGAGGTGCGAATTTACGAAACTACAGTGATTTTTAGATGGTTTGTTTTTATATGATTTTTAGGCTGTCGGGGTTATTATATCCTGTCGGGGCGCGATGCATCGCGCCCAATGCTACTAACAAGAACATGAATTATGAAAACTGAATACATTTTTAGCATAAAATCATACTTTTAAATCCGTGAAAAACACACATACAGAGCTGCATACTTTTCGTCCATATCTCTTCAAAATAGCCTATAACATGACGGGCGAAGTAGAAGAGGCTGAAGATATTGTGCAAGATGTTTTTGCAAACTGGCTGCAGCGCGAAACCGATACCGTGGAAAATCCGAAAGCTTATCTGGCACGGATGACGGTAAACGCCAGCATCAACCGGCTGAGTGAACTAAAAGCGAAACGCGAATTATATACCGGGCCGTGGCTTCCGGAACCTTACATAAGCAGCACACCCGATACTTATTTGCCGGATATTGAGTACGGCCTGCTTTTTTTGCTGGAGCGACTAAATCCGCTTGAACGCGCTGTTTTTATTTTGCGCGAAAGTTTTGGTGAAGACTACGAAACCATTGTCGAACTTACCGGACAGAAAGCCGAAAATTGTCGTCAGCTCCTGCACCGCAGCCGCGATAAATTGAAGCTGAGCGTTGTAAAACCTGCTGATCCCGAAAAACTGAAAGCACTTACCGAAGCTTTTCTGTTTGCACTTCACGAACAGAACAGGGAAGTGCTGGAACAAATTTTGAAACAAGATATTGTGGTGTATAGCGACGGTGGCGGAAAACGTTGGGCTGCACTTAAACCAGTAGCCGGATTGGATAAAGTGCTGAAATTTTTGTTCGGCATACAAGAACACAATACAAAGCAAGCTGCCGAACTGCGCTACGAACCTGCTTTTTTTAACGGTATGCCAGCCGCACTGCTTATTAATACTTCCGATGGCGAGATCGATGCGGCTATTACACTGATGTATGATGATGCCGGTATATCGGAATTGCTTTTTATGCGTAATCCGGATAAACTGAAGGTGCGAAAATAAATTCCAATTTTTCTGTCACAAAATAATCCGGCCGCAGTCTTTGGTGTAAAACCAAATGACAATGAGAAAACTACATTTTTTTACCGGAATTATCATTACTGTTTTTACAGGGCTGCATCTGTTTAATCATGCCTGGAGTTTGTTTGGTGCCGATGTGCACATTGCATTAATGAATGATTTGCGAATTGTTTATCGCAATGTTTTTGTGGAAACCATTTTACTGGCGGCTGTGTTTATTCAACTTTTATCAGGGCTGAAACTATATGGGCAACATCGCAAAACTGCTGTTTCTTTTTTTGATAAGTTGCATGTATGGACTGGATTGTATCTGGCAATGTTCTTTTTGTTTCATGTTGGTGCTGTAATGGCCGGACGATTTATTTTGCACCTCGATACGAACTACTATTTCGGGGGGGCCGGATTGGTGACATTTCCGTTTAGCTTATTTTTTATTCCGTATTATAGTTTGGCAGTTATTTCATTTTTCGGACATATTGCTGCTGTTCATTCTAAAAAGATGAGCAAGAACGTTGCCGGAATTTCGCCTGCAGTACAGGCAAAAATTATGTTGTTTGCGGGTGTGTTTTTTACTGCGCTGTTGATGTTTGCACTTACCAACCGATTTCAGGGAGTTGAAATACCGGAAGCGTATAATGTGATGATTGGGAAGTGATGCGAAATTTTTATTCGCAAGTCTGGAGACTTTCTTCCAAAGTTGCGGAAGGTTTCGCTGTCAAAGACAACAAAACCTTCCGCAGCATTACAGTTTTAATAATCAGGCTGTAACAATGCCGAAGTTAAAGGCACCGTTTTTAGTTGCATTGTAAACACGAAGCCAGAGCGGCAGAATGCTTTCAGTTCCGCGGGCATTGGTAATATCACCGAGATCAATAATTTCATTTTCGGCCCAGCCAAATTGCTGCAGGATGCCGGCAGTTTTTTGTTTTGCCTCAGCATTATTGCCGCAAATGTACGTGTGATGTATGCCTTTCAGCATGCGCGGATTGACCATAATGCCGCACCACATAGTGTTAAGTGCTTTCACAATGTGAGCATCCGGAAAGCTGCGCTGCAAGAGTTCGCCCAGCGAGTCGGTGTTTGAAATGCTGAGTACCGGCAAGCCTCCGTTTGAAGCATCGAGCGGATTGGATACATCAATCACTACTTTTCCATTGATGTTTTCGGTGCCCGCCATTTGCAGTACTTCGTGGCTGATGATGCCTTTTGTACAGTTGAATATAATTTCGCCGAAAGAAGCTGCATCAGCAAATGTTCCGGCTGAAGCCGAAGCTCCTGCCTTGCTAACCCATGCTGCGGCTTTTTCGTTTGTTGCTGTGCGTGAACCCATTTTTACTGTGTGTCCGAGTTCAATTAACCGGCTGCCGATTGTTTCGCCAACATTTCCTGTTCCAAGTATTCCGATATTCATAGGATAAAAGTTTTTTAGTTGATGTTTTTTTGCAACATTGCTCTTGTCATCTCGAGCGAAGTCGAGAGATTACAAGAGCAACATTAGCACATTACTAACTTTCCTACAATAACTGTTGTTTTTGATAGTAATGAACAAAAATGACCGTTTTGTCTTGTTCCAACTGTTTTTGAAAAATTAAAAATTATCAACCGATGCTCATCAACGATAAAGAATACCTGATTCGTCTCGACGGCGAAACTTTTCATTGTGCACTTGATGTAACGATGCGTTTTATTGGCGGGAAATGGAAAACCGTTGTGCTTTGGTATTTACGCAAAGGCCCGATGCGCTTCAGTGAAATCCGCAAACGTATTCCACAAATTACAGAGAAGATGCTTTCGCTGCAACTCAAAGAATTGGAGCGCGACGGCATTATCAGCCGGACAGTTTATGCGCAAGTTCCGCCGCGGGTCGAATATTCGTTCACCGAAAAAGGCAGTTCGCTGATTCCGGTTGTGGAAGCATTGGCTGGTTGGGGACGCGAGAAGAGCAGGGCAGAGGGCGAAATTATTGAGGCCTGAATGAACAGCCTCTAAAACGCACCGGCCAATTGCTGCACACTTACTTCCGTAATTTTTAAATCGTAGCGCGCCTGTATGCTGCGTGTGAGGCAGGCTGCAAGTGTGGCTTGTGCTTCTTTTACTTCTAATGATGTGCCTTGTCCGAGGCGCAACCGGTCGAGTGCAATTTGAATATTTTCACGAGCCATAGCCTCATTTTCGCGTTCTAAAGCAAGCATACTGGTTCTCGCATCAAATGTTTGCAGTGCATTGTGGAGTTGCAAACTGGCAGCTTGTGTTGCGCGTTCCTCCTGATAACGTGCATCTGAAAGCTGAATCCGGCTAAGGGCTACGCTGCGTTTTACATTACCTCCGCTGTACAGCGGCATCGCTAATGTAACGCCGCCCTGCCAGCCATAGCTTTGGTTTAACAAGCTGAAACCGGCGGCGTTTTCGTTGCGCGCAAAATTGTAACCGGCATTCAGCCGAACCGTTGGCATATAAGCTGCACGAGCTTCGCGCACAGTTTGTCCGGCAGCATTAACACGCGACTGAAAAGCTAAGAGTTCAGGGTTGCTGCTGGTGATTTTTTGTTGCAACTGTGCGCGGTTTTCGAGCACGGCATCCGGAATGCTGTCGAGCACCGCAAACGCCAGCAAAGGATCGCGCGCCAAACGCTGATTGAGTTGTTGCTGCGCAAGCGTTTGAGAAAGTTGTAACGAAATCAAATTCTCCTGCTGCACATTTAAGTCGATGCGCGCCTGAAGCAATTCGTTTTTTGCAGCAAGTCCGCTCTTGAAACGATTTTCGGTAATGCTTACACGTTCTTCATTTACAGCAATCACTTCCTGCGTGGCCTTTATCAGCTCTTTCAGGCGAACAATAGTGTAATAGTCTGAAAGAATATTGGCTGCGGTAGTTTGCACTTGTGCACGCCAGGCATATTCTCCGGCTGCTGCTGTTTGCTCAAGCCGTTCGCGTGTGGCAAACATGCGCATGCCATCAAAAACAGTCCAGCCGAGTGCAATTCCGGCTGAGAAATTTTGTCCGCCGGCATTGGGCGAAGTAATTTCATTGCCGTTTGAAAAACGCTGTTGAATATTGCTTTGGTTTTTTGCGGCGGCTGCATTTACCGAAACATCGGGCAGCATTCCGGCTGCTCCTGCTGTGTTATTTACGGCAGCAGCATCGGCAGCATTGCGGGTAAGCAGAATATCATAATTGTTTTTCATCCCGATACGCAGCGCCTCTTCCGGTGTCAGCAATTCCTGAGCACTAAGCAGGGCAGGGAAGAAAATCATCAAGGCAAGCAGTTGCTTCATGATGCAGTTGTTGAAGGTGTGATCGTTTCTTCGGCAGGCTTTTTTCGTCGCGAGAGCAGACGATACATGGCCGGAATTACAAACAGTGTGAGCAGCAGCGAAAACAGCAAACCGCCCACAATTACAATCCCCAGCGGCATGCGGCTTTGCGAACCGGCACCAAGTGCAAGCGCAATGGGCAAAGCACCAAGCACTGTTGCCAGTGAGGTCATGAGAATAGGTCGCAAACGGGCAACAGCAGCTTCGCGAACGGCTTCTGCTGTGCTAAATCCTTTATCGCGAAGCTGGTTGGCAAATTCTACAATCATAATTCCGTTTTTGGTAACCAGACCAACCAGCATAATCATACCGATCTGCGAGAAAATATTTAGCGTCTGATCAAACAGCCAAAGCGAAAGCAGCGCACCTGCAAGCGCAAGCGGAACTGTAAGCATGATTATGAACGGATCGGAGAAGCTTTCAAATTGTGCGGCAAGAATCAGGTAGATAAGCACTAATGCGAGAATAAATGCGAATGAGGTGTTGGACGAGCTTTCAACAAAATCGCGCGAGGGACCGGACAGATCAGTGCGGAACGAATCGTCGAGCACTCGTTTAGAAATGGCCTGCATAGCTGCAATACCTTCGCCAAGCGTTCTGCCTTCGGCCAGCGATGCCTGCACTGTAGCCGATTTGTAGCGACGGTAATGAAACAGTGTTGGCGGATTACTTGTTTCTTGCATCTTCACCACATTATCGAGACGAATCATTTCGCCTTTTGCATTTCGCACATAAAGCGATGAAAGATCAGCAGGCTCATCACGGTTTTCGCGGCCAACCTGACCGATGACCTGATATTGTTTTCCGTTTTTGATGTAATAACCAAAACGGCGACCGCTGAAGGCAAGTTGCAATGTGTTTGAAACATCGAGGACACTGATGCCAAGTTCGGCAGCTTTGTTACGGTCGATTACAACCTGCAATTCGGGCTTGTTGAATTTCAGGTTAACATCAACGTTGCCAAATGTGGAATCTTTTCGTGCTTCTTCGAGAAATTTCGGCAGCACAGTTTTTATTTTTTCGAAATCAAGATTTTGAATTACAAACTGCACCGGAAGCTGCGAACCTGCTGCCAGCGATGTGGTAATGGTTTGCTCCTGATTTGGAAAAATGCGCACATCATTCATTTTTTTATACATGCGCTGCAACCGGTTGTAAATTTCCTGCTGAGTAGCTTCGCGATCTTCAGGATCTTTGAGCAGTGCGTTTACAAAGCCGGTGTTTACGCTGCCCTGTGCGCCAAAAGGCGGAGCCGTTGCCCCGAAAATCATATTGGCTTCGGGTACGCTGTCAATTACTACATCCGCTATCTGCTGAATGAGCCGATCCATCTCATCAAAATCAGTTCCTTCTGGAGCGGTTACTGTTGAGCGCACAATGCTGCGGTCTTCGAGTGGTGCCAGTTCTGATTTGAGTTCAGAATTTAGAAACCACGCACCGCCGATACAGATTGCAAGAATAGCAACAGCAATCCAGCGGCGGCGAACAAAAGCATCGAGCCAGCGTCCGTAGCCGCGATCAAGTCCGGCAAAAAATGGTTCGGTGAATTTGTAAAACCGTGAGCGTGCATGTACGTTGCGCGTAAGTTTTACGTTGAGAACCGGTGTAAGTGTTAATGATACAACAGCCGAAATAAGCACCGCCGCCGAAACCACTACACCAAACTCTCGAAACAACCGGCCTGTGAAGCCTTGCAGAAAAATTACCGGAATAAAAACGACAGCAAGAGTTAATGATGTTGAAATGACTGCAAAGAAAATTTCGCGCGTGCCTTCTCGTGCAGCGGTCATTTTATCAATGCCTTTTTCCATGCGTTTAAAAATGTTCTCAGTCACTACAATGCCGTCGTCAACCACAAGACCTGTGGCAAGAACAATGGCAAGCAGTGTGAGTACATTAATAGAAAATCCGAACAGGTACATTACGAAAAACGTACCGATAAGTGAAACCGGAATATCAATAAGCGGACGAAATGCAATTGCCCAACTTCTGAAGAAGAAATAAATAATCAATACAACTAATACAAGCGCAATGAGCAGAGTTTCCTGCACTTCTTCGATAGAGCGCCGAACGAAAATTGATTTATCGATACCAATATCAGTAATCATTCCTTTCGGAAGAGTTTTCTGAATCTCGGCGTAGCGTTTGTAAAACTCATCACAAATATCAACAGTATTGGCACCGGGTTGCGGAACAATAGCCAGTGAAATCGCAAACACATTATTTCTGCGAATAGCGGTCTCTTCGTTTTCGGGACCAATCATTGCTTCGCCAATATCGCGGAGGCGAACGGTTTGACTGTTGTTTTGTGAGATGATGAGTTCGTTGAATTCTTTTTCGGTGGTGAGGCGGCCAAATGTTTTTACAGTAAGTTCAGTTGTATTGCCGCGAATTTTTCCGGCGGGCAGTTCCACATTTTCGCGAAGCAGGGCGTTGTAAACATCCTGCACCGTTAGCTTTCTTGCTGCCAGTTGACCCGGATCGAGCCAGAGACGCATGGCAGGGCGGCGCTGTCCGAAAATGCGAACTTCACTAACTCCCGGAATCGTCTGCAGTTTTTCCTGAAGCACATTTTCGGCAAAGTCACTTAACTCTACGATATTCATTTCGGTGCTTTGTACCGGCATGAAAATTACGGGATCACTGTTCGCATCGGCTTTTGAAACCGAAGGCGGTGCATCAATATCCTGCGGAAGATTTCGCGTAGCCTGCGAAACTTTATCTCGCACATCGTTGGCGGCTTTTTCGAGATTAGCACCGAGGTCAAATTCAACCGTGATATTACTCACGCCAAGCGCCGACGACGAAGAAATAGAGCGGATGCCTTCGATACCGTTTACAGCGCGTTCAAGCGGTTCGGTAATTTGCGACTCTACAATATCGGCATTGGCACCGGTGTACGAAGTGCGCACACTAATGGTGGGCGGATCGATGGCCGGATATTCGCGCACACCGAGAAACGTGTATCCCACTGCTCCGAAGAGCATAATAATAAGGTTGAGCACAATTGCACCCACCGGCCTTTTCAGGGCAACATCAGACAACAGCATTGGCAGGTGTTTTTATTTGATGATTACGGGCTGCACCGGATTTCCGGGCTTAATGAAAAGTACACCCGAAGTAAGAACAGTATCGCCGGGTTGCAATCCTTTTCTGATTACAATTCCGGATGCATAGCGTGCGCCGGTTACTACTTTTACAAATTCTGCTTTTCCGCCTCGTGCTACAATAACGCTGTTGCCGCGGCCCTGAGCAATCAACGCATTGGTAGGCACAATGACTAAACTATCGGAGCCGGAGAACGGAATTTCGACGCGTGCAAATGTTCCGGGCATAAGGTTCTTACTGCCTGCATCAATGCGTGCACGAACGCTGAGTGTGCGCGTTCCCTGCTCAACACCTTGCTCGGTAGCCATAATTTTTGCCGTGTGCAGCGTAGTGTCGGATTCGGTTCTGAAACTTACTTCTGTGCCTGTTGCTACGCGACCAGCCCAAGCTTCGGGCACGGTGAAATCTAGTTTCAGTTCGTTATCGGCACGTAGGTTGGCGAGCAATGTGCCCGGCGAAACAATAGCACCTTCACTTACCCGGCGCAGGCCAATTACGCCTGCAAACGGGGCACGAACTTCGGTTTTTGTGAGTTGTGCCTGCACCGCAGCCATATCTGCTTTCAGTGTGGCAATACTGGTAACCGTGAGGTCGTATTCCTGCCGACTGATGCCATTTGCAGTAAGTAATTCTTTCTGACGCTTTTCGGTTATTTCAGCAGTTGCCAGTTGAGCTTTAACACGACTAAGTTGAGCCTGAAGATCGCCATCAAAAAGTTTTACCAGCAGTTCGCCTTTTTGTACCCGCTTTCCTTCCGGGAGATTCAGCATTACAATGCGTCCCTGAATTTCGGGCATCAGAGCAACTTCTTCGGCAGCCAGCACCGTTCCTGAAGCTTCGAGCCTTTCGTTTATTTGCTGAGCAGAAATAATAATTGCCTTGGGTTTGCTGATTGGCTGATTGCCTGCCGCAGCAGGTTTTTCGGCTCCGCCATTACACCCTGCAAGCATCAGTAATAATGCGGGAATGAATAACTTATGTTTTTGTCTGTACATATCCTCAAATCTTACAATCACAATAACTCAGTTCCATTTAACCGACAGTAAAATGATTAACTGGCGTGTCGTGTTTATTTACTGTTGTAAAAGTAGTATATGTAGGAACATGAAATTTGATTTTGATGTTGATTAACGTTGCAAGTTTGGCTAAATGGAATATTTGTCTGTTAATCGGGCAATTAGTTTGATAAGCGGATAGATTGCCTGTTTTTCAATCACAACTCTTATATTTGTTATTCGCCCTTTTCCGGAAACAGGCCGCAGTATCATGTCGAAAATCAGGTATAAGTTTAATACCAAAACGCTCACCTACGAGAAATTTGTGACACCTCTTCGGGTTCGCATTCTTCGTGTATTGTCGTTTTTAGCAACGGCTTCGGTTATCGGAGCAATAGCGGTAATTATAGCCTACAACTATCTGGATTCGCCCAAAGAGAAACGCCTCCGTCGTGAACTGGATCAGCTGAAGGGGCAGTATGCCCGGCTTAACAACCGGCTTGATAACATGAGTGCTGTGCTTGGTGACCTTGAGCGGCGCGATGATAATATCTACCGTGTAATTCTTGAAACCGATTCGATTCCCGATGCGATCCGAAAAGCGGGTTTCGGTGGTGCCGACCGCTATGCCGGCCTCGATGGTTTTGAGAACTCTGAGTTAATGATTTTGCTTACTCAGCGCACCGATCAGCTGGCCAAACAAATTTATATTCAGTCGCGTTCTTACGATGATCTGATGAAATTAGCGAAGAACAAAGACAAACTGATTGCCAGCATTCCGGCTATAATGCCAATTTCCAACAAAGATCTTCGTCACGCACCTTCCGGTTTTGGCTGGCGCACGCATCCGATTTACAAAACAGCAGAGTTTCACCCCGGCATGGATTTCGCCGCACCCGAAGGCACCGAGATTTATGCCACCGGCGATGGAGTTATTGAAGCTGCTGATGCCAAAGCACAGGGCTACGGCAATCACGTTGTTATCAATCACGGAAACGGATACACAACATTGTACGGCCACATGTCGCGAATGGCGGTTAAAGCCGGCGAAAAAGTGAAACGCGGACAAATCATAGGCTATGTTGGCAGCACCGGACTTTCAACTGCACCTCACGTTCATTATGAAGTAATGAAGAACGGCGAGAAAATGAATCCGCTCAACTACTATTACAGCGATCTAACACCAGAACAATATCAGCGCCTGATCGAACTCTCTTCGCAACCCTCTCAATCATTCGACTGATATGCCTTATAAAGACAGGGAAACGGTAAAACTGTATTACACCATTGGCGAAGTGGCAAAGATGTTTGATGTAAACACATCACTCATTCGTTTCTGGGAAAAAGAATTTGATATTATTCAGCCGAAGAAGAATAAAAAAGGGAACCGCCTTTTTACACAGGATGATGTAGGCAATTTTCGTGTAATCTATCATTTGGTAAAGGAACGCGGTTATACTTTGCAGGGAGCGCGTGAGAAACTTCGGGAGAATAAATACGGCACCATGAATACCGTTGAAATGGTGAAATCGCTCGAAAGCATTAAACATTTTTTATTGGAACTGAAAAAGGAATTGTAGTTCCTGCCGGTTTGTAAACGAAAAAAGCACTGCCAAGCGGCAGTGCTTTTTTCTTAATTCGACGCCAGGTTAACCCCAAAAAACCTGTCGCCGAAATGCTCACCGGGTTATAATGCTGGTCAGTTAACCCCTTAACCTGAACAGCAACCCTTAATGGTGAAGCAATCTTTCACAAATTTACAGTGAGAAAAAAGTTTAGCTGCATTAAATCGTTAAGTGGTTGAAAATATCGGATAAATGATAATCGTATAAACGCGAAAAGCGCCACCTGGCGGCAGCGCTTTTCATAGATCGACGATAGATTAACCCCAAAAAACCTATCGTCGAAATGCTCACCGGGTTTATGCTGGTCAGTTAACCCCTTAAACCTGAACAGCAACCTTTATTGGTGAAGCAATCTTGAACAAATTTACGCAAGAAAGAAATGAATGATTCACAAAATCGGTGAAATGCCTTAAAGTATGGTTAATTGATGTTTTTAAATCGGTAATCGGTTTTGGTTGATCAGAGTAGTTAAAATTGGTTAATGCGAAATTAATAATAGCTGAGGTTACTAAATTGATTTTGCTGTTAACTCGTTTAGGAAATTGTTTCTGAAAATCAGTTGTCTTTTGCGTTGTAGCTTGCCCTTGCCTTCTCTCGACTCCGCTCGAGATGACAAGAGCATTTCTACATTGTGCTTCTAGTTCAACTTTTCGGTTTTAGAACATTTTACACTTTACACTCCCGAAGGGAAAGTGGGACGTGAGTTGCATTTTGTTTTTGAATTGTGCCTTCAAAGGCTTTCTGCAAAGCATTTTTTGGCATTCTAGTTCTGGCATTCTTGTATGCACTTGTCTGTCTGAGCGATAGTCGAAGGACAGACAAGTGCTTTTCCGGTTTTAGAACATTTTACACTCAACACTCAACATTTTACACTCCCGAAGGGAAAATCACTCCCGAAGGGTAACGATTTATTACATTTGGTATAAACTCCTTTTCCTGTAATAGTATGATACGCATAGTTAAACTCCTGACTGTCCTGTTTATCAGTATTTCCGCTGCCGCACAGCCCACTCAAACCATCAGAGGCCGTGTAGTTGATAAAGAAACCAAGTCGCCGCTGCCGGGTGTTGTGATCAAGGCAATGCACGATTCTGTAACGCTGGGCGGTTGCGTTTCTGATGAGTCAGGAAACTACAGGTTAAGTAATATTAAAATCGGGCGTATTACACTTGAAGCCCGTTTTCTGGGTTATCAGTTGTGGTCAATGCCTAACCTTATTGTTTCTTCAGGAAAAGAAGTGGTGATTGAAATTGAGTTGGAACAATCGGCCACACAAGTGAATGAAGTGGTGATTGAAGCGACCAGCAAGAACGGTACCAACAATGAAATGAGCAGTGTAAGCGGACGGATGTTTTCTGTTGAAGAAACCAACCGCTACGCCGGCAGTCGCGGTGATCCTGCCCGTATGGCTTCCAACTTCGCAGGTGTTCAGGGTGCCGATGATTCGCGCAATGATATTGTAGTGCGCGGCAACTCGCCGATGGGTGTTTTGTGGCGACTGGAAGGTGTTGATATTCCCAACCCGAACCACTTTGCGATTGAAGGAACAACTGGCGGGCCGGTAAGCATGATCAACAACAAAGTGCTTGGTAATTCAGATTTCTTTACCGGTGCTTTCCCGGCCGAATACGGAAACAGCGTTGCTGCCGCATTCGATCTACGCATGAGAAACGGCAACAACGAGCGCTTTGAATTTAACGGTCAGTTCGGATTTCTGGGTACAGAACTTACTGCCGAAGGTCCGCTGAAAAAATCAAGCGGCTCATCGTTCCTTGTCAATTATCGCTATTCAACACTCCGGCTCTTTGAAGCCATGAATATTCCCATTGGAACCGGCGCAGTGCCTAACTATCAGGATGCTGCTTTCAAACTAAATTTCCCGCTGCGCAAAGGCGGAAATATTTCGTGGTTCGGAATTGGCGGAACAAGTAACATCAATATTCTGGTCAGCAAATACACCGAACCTTCTGATGAGCTTTATGGTGAAGACAGCCGCGACCAGTACTTTGCAACGGCTATGGGTGTAAGTGGTTTGGTTTACACAAAGCCGCTTAATGAAAATACCTTGCTTCGTGTTGTGGCGGCAGGAAGCTATCGCCGCTCAAAATCATTGCACGAACTTGTATGGCGCGCTCCCGATTTCAGCATTGATTCTATTGTTCCGAAAATGGGTTACAAAAATACGGAGGCACGTTACACACTTAATTTTTCATTGACCCGAAAATTCGGAAACCGCCACGTTCTTAAAGCGGGTATGTTTAACGAAGTGTTCCGCAATACACTTACCGACAGCATTTACAATGAACAGCTTTACTTTTTCACCAACCGTCAGGATTACAATGGCGGTGCATTGCTGATTCAGCCTTATGCGCAGTGGAAATTCCGCATGACCGATTTGCTCGTGTTCAATGCAGGTGTACACGGACAAGTTTTTACACTTAACGGAAGCACATCAGTTGAGCCGCGTGCAGGTGTTCGCTGGACCTTCAAGCCCCGCCACACTCTGAGTGCAGGAACCGGATTGCACAGTCAGCTTTTGCCTGCATATATTTATTATACGCATCTGCCTTCCAATACAAAACCGTATGTGCTGCACAACAAAGACATTGATTTTATGCGCAGCGTTCATGCCATTGTCGGTTACGATTGGTTAGCCACACCGGTTTTGCGTGTGAAGGTAGAAGCGTATTATCAAAACCTTTATAATGTGCCGGTTGAAAAAAGAATCTCTTCATTTTCGGTACTTAATCAGGGAAGCGGTTTCAGCCGTTTCTTTCCTGATACGCTTGTGAATACAGGCAGCGGACAGAACTACGGAGTTGAGTTAACGGTAGAAAAGTTTTTTGCCAAAGGTTATTTCTTCCTGCTTACAGCCTCTGTATTTGATGCAACATATAAAGGAAGCGACGGCATAAAACGCAATACCGATTTTAATACCGGTTATGCCGCCAATGCGCTTGGCGCAAAAGAATGGAAGCTGGGCGAACGCCAAACCATACAGCTTGGCACAAAAATAACAATGGCCGGCAAGCGCTGGTATTCGCCCATCGACACAGCAGCATCGCGGTTAGAAAGCGATGAGGTTTTGATTGACTCACTTCGGAATTCGCTGCAATTCAGCAAAGCGTATTTCCGTCTTGACCTGCGCATTCTCTGGCGTTATAACACAAGCAAAATGACTCACGAAATTGGTGTTGATCTGGTGAATGTGCTCAACCGTAAAAATATTCTTGGACTTACCTATTCACCAAATCCGGTTCGCCCAACCGATAATCCTGTTGTTGAACAATATCAGCTCGGATTTCTTCCGCTGTTTTATTATCAGATAGATTTTTAGAAAAATGGCAGAGAATATTTTAGTCTATTGCGGAGCATCAGCCGGGAAGCATATTGCGTATCGTGAAGCTGCTGAAACTCTCGGGCGTTTGATGTCGGAAAAAAACATCAGACTTGTTTACGGCGGCGGCAGTATCGGACTGATGGGCATTGTAGCCAACAGCGTTCTGAATAACGGAGGAGTTGTAACCGGCATTATTCCTCATTTCCTCAATACAAAGGAAGTAGGTCATAAGCAGGTTTCGGATATGCGCATTACACAGAGCATGCACGAGCGCAAAGCGTTGATGGAAAAAGAATGCGATGGTGTGATTGCGCTGGCCGGTGGCTTCGGTACGTTTGATGAACTATTTGAAATGCTTACCTGGGCACAACTTGGCTTGCATGAAAAACCAATAATTCTGGTTAACACACGCAACTATTACGAACACCTGCTCAAACAGCTTGATGTTATGGTAGAAGAAGGATTTCTGAGCGCATCAAACCGGAGACTCGTGAAAGTTGCTGCCGATCCGGAAGAAGCTTTATTGCTTATCGAAGAGCCAGTACAAAAATCAGAAGCCAAATGGCTCAGCGAAGGACAAAACTGATGCTGTAACTATCATGCAACGAATTTCGCTTTTAATAAAAGGAAAAGTACAGGGCGTTTTTTACCGTAAATCGACGGCAGAAAAAGCAACTGAAATTGGCTTAACCGGTTTCGTGAAAAACTTGCCCGATGGCAATGTATATGCCGAAGCACAGGGTACGAAAGAGCAGTTGCAGAATTTTATCAACTGGTGCAAAAGAGGGCCTGATAGAGCGAGAGTAGATGATATTGTTGCTGAAGAATGCCGGTTACATGAAACTGAAAAAACTTTTTCAGTTCAGCGCTGAAAGCATTTAACATGAATGTTACAATTAACAACATATTATTTCTGCTGCAATTGATTTAACTGCGTGGTAATACTGCTGTAATCAGGTGAATATGACTTGTACATAACTTTACAGCAGAATCCGGTTTGATATCCTTGAGGCATAAGTAAATGACCGAAACCATTCCGGATTCAACTGTCTTTCGTTTGAAAAAACAGTCGATGAAAACTACAGGTTATTGCCGCAGTTCGGTAATTATTTTTACCGTTGGTTTAATGATAGTATTATCAGTTAAACTGCACTCACAAACAAACATTCCTGCAAAGTGTTTTGAAATTGAAAGTATTCTTGTTGATGCTTGTGTATCCGGAGGCGGTTGCAGCAATGCATCAAGTCCGGCCTGCAGTTGTGAGGGCAAAAACGAAATGGTGAGATTTCGTGTAGGTGCTAATTCCATTTTACTTTCTGGCATATCTGTTACTTGGCCCAATAATTCGTATCTCGGATTAGTTCAAAATTCGCTTACTGCAACTCTTACAGCAACGTTGAACAGCAGTATTCAAAGCTGCGGTTATCTTGTGGAACCTCCGGGAGGCGTGATTCCGGCCGGTGCACAGGTTTTGCTGATTACATCAACAGATATGTGTACGTCGTCAAATTCTTTTGCAACACTTTCTGATACGTTGTATGTAATTTATCAGAATGCAGGAAATTATCAGGGCCATTTTGCGAACACGAATAATTCTACTACTGTTAGTTCAACACCATCAGGACCGTCGAATACCAGAACACTGATTATGCGATATACGCCCACAATGTGCAGCGATACTGCCGTTTATGATCGATCGCTTTTGGTGAATACATTAGGTACTTACGGAGGCTCAACGGCTCAGAACGATGGTTCAACCGTTCTTTTTAGCTGGCCGGGTTTTCCGGTAGCACAGTACGTGAATTTCGGATGTCAGGCTCCTTACATTCCTTTAAGTATTGTTTCAGTTAGCGGAAGCGGAATCTATTGCAATACATCACCAATAAATGTATCAGCAACAATAGGCGGAACTTCTGCCAGTGTATTTTGGTCGGGTGGAAGCGGTACATTTTCCAATTCATCTGCACTAAGCACAACATACACGCCGGGTGTTGGCGAAACAGGTTCGGTAACACTTTTATTTTCTGCCGTTTCGGGATGCGGCGATACAATTTCTGCACCACTTCAGTTAACACTGCTGAGTTTACCGGCAGCGCAAATAACAGCCTCCGGTCCTCTGGCGATTTGCAATAACAACAGTGTTACGCTCAATGCATCCGGCGGCAGCAGTTATTTGTGGAGCACTTCTGCCACAACGCAGTCGATAACAGTTAGTGTTCCGGGAACTTACATTGTTGCCGCATCGAATATATGCGGCACAGATACACAGTCGGTAGTTGTGACTGCGTTACCGTTTCCAGCTGCACAAATCACAGCAGGAGGACCGCTCAGTATTTGTTCCGGCGACAGCGTGCTGCTTACTGCATCCGGTGGAGATACTTACAGTTGGAATAATGCAGATACATCAGCAGCAGTATGGGCTACGCAGCCCGGCAATTATATAGTTACAGCATCAAACCTTTGTGGCAGCGATACCGCACAAATTAATGTATCGTTTTTGCCGGGAGCAGCTGCAGCAATAACTGCATCAGGTCCGCTCAGCATTTGTTCCGGCGACAGTTTACAACTCACTGCATCAGGCGGAAGCAGTTATGTTTGGAGCACCTCAGCAACCACATCTTCAATCTGGATTACTCAAACCGGAACTTATATTGTTACAGCTTCTGGTTTGTGCGGCAGTGATACAGCATCTGTAACTATTACACAGCAGCCCGCGCCTGTAGCACAAATCTCGGCTGGCGGACCGCTAAGCTTGTGTCCGGGTGATAGTGTTTTGCTTACTGCTTCGGGCGGAAACAGTTACGTTTGGAGTAATGCAGCTCTTACAACTTCAATTTGGGTTGCACAAGCCGGAACATATATTGTGAATGTTTCCAATAATTGCGGCAGTGATACAGCTCAGGTGCAAATCAGCGCATTGCAGCTTCCGTCGGTGTTAATTACTCCTTCCGGTTCACAAACACTCTGTCCCGGCGATTCGCTTTTGCTCACCGCAAGCGGAAGTGGAAATTACTTGTGGAGTACGGGTGCAACTTCGGCGGCAGTTTATGCAACTTCTCCGGGTACTTATTCAGTTACTGCAACTAACTCGTGCGGTAGTGTTTCAGCTTCACAATCTGTAATTGCAGGAGTTTTGCCCGCGGCAGTTATTTCGGGAAATACTTCAATTTGTGATGGCGATACTGCTTTGCTCACAGCAACCGGCGGCAGCACTTATATCTGGAATACCGGAAACACTTCATCATCAATAGCTGTAACAGCCGGCGGTATTTATTCGGTAATTGCATTCAATACTTGCGGCAGCGATACGGCTCAGATTACTGTAAACACCTCACAGGCATCAGCATCATTCACTGCTGATTTTACTTCGGGCACTGCACCGTTGTCTGTAAATTTTACAGATGCAAGCGGAGTAAATACAGTTTCCTGGCTTTGGGATTTTGGCAACGGAAATACTTCAACCAGCTCTTCTCCTCAATTCACTTTTACATCTCCCGGAACTTATACAGTAACACTTCTGGTAACCAACAGCGCAGGCTGTACAGATTTGTTTTCAATGACAATTACGGTTAACGGTGATGCTTCATTTGTACAAATGCCAAATGTATTTACACCCAATGGCGACGGGGTAAATGACTTGTATCTTGCTGAAACATCAGGAATAGAAACATTTGATCTGCATATTTATGATCGTTGGGGAATTGAGGTTTCTCATATAACAAGAGTAGCTCAGGGTTGGGATGGACGTACAACATCTGGTACAGAAGTAACCGAAGGTACTTACTACTATGTGCTCAGAGCATCTGGTTTCGATCAGCGTGTATATGAACTTGCGGGATATTTTACTTTGTTGCGTAACTAAGTTATCACTGCAACAAATATACTTTTTCTGATACGCAGTTAATTTTCTGAAGATTTGAAAAAGGTGAATGTTTTGTATTAATAAGATGTGACTGTTTTGTGCTGATGAACTGATATTTCGGTTTACCTGATTCCTGCACGCACTGCTGCGCTGAAGAACTGATTTTTACCTGAATTCTGTCATTTCAGCAGAGTCAGAAAATGACTACTTTTAGTACCACCTTCAGTAAACAAACCCTTAAATTCAAACCCATGACAAAACGCATACTCCTGTTTTTATTGATACTTGCGGCAGTCGGCAATCAGCTGCATGCACAATGCTCGTCAGTATTTTTTGATGGCTTTGAAAGCGGAAATTATACACCCACATGGGCTTTTGGCACCGGAATTACTTCGGCATCTGTAACGAACACAACCGCAGCAGTGGGAACATACAGTTTGCAGGGTACCGGAGGAACAGCAACACACCTTACCGGTTTCACAACAACAATTCCGGCATCAACACCGGCCTCAGCAAGTTGGTATATTAATCCGGCTGTTGGTTCGGCTGCATCATGCTACATGGTTTTTGGCGATGCATCTGTGAGCGCCACCAATTGTGTGGTTTTTGCTTACTATCAGGGAACAACCGGAACAATTCGCTTTGTTTCAACATCAACAGCAATAGCAACTGTGCCCGCTGCTATCTGGCATAAAATTGAACTGCTGAATATCAACTATACAACACGCACTTTCGATATTTATGTCAATAACGTTTTGATACAGGCAAATTTCCCGTTTCGTTCAAGTACAATAAGTAGTGTAAGCCGAATCCACCTGTACAACTTCAATGCAGCCACGGCCTACTGGGATCATGTAACATTTGGCAATGTTCCTATTTCGCTGAGCACGGCTTCAACCAATGTAACTTGTAATGCAGGCAATAACGGAAGTGCTGATTTAACTGTCTCCGGCGGTGCATCTCCTTATACTTATTTATGGAGTAATGGTGCTACAACGCAAGAT
>JBKDHA010000238.1:0-63952 GCA_046335555.1 Bacteroidota bacterium | reverse complement strand
ACTCGCCAAAAATATAATGCCTTAATAACACGAAAAAAATAAATGATACAAAGATAATCTGGAGCAGTAAATCAACAAAATACCAAAACCATTTTCTTAAAACAATTTTCTCTTTTAAAATTGTTTCGTCAATATCAATGGTAAACGGATAATTCATGATTACTTCTGTTCACGCAGCGATTTCGGATAACAAAGAAAATACTTCTTCACAGGCTTCGAAAGCACAGAAATATTGAAAATATCAGCAGCTTCGGCAATATCCATTACCTGTCCGTTCTTAAATTTAATATTGATGCGGATATTATCGCTGCTGTAAGCATTATTCTGAACTGCGCCGGTAAACACGAAATACGACATTTCATCTTTTACCGGTTTCAGCTTTAGTTTCTTTTCAGCCTTCTTGTACAACTTTTCAACGTAAGCTCCGTCGAATGGTTTGTTCTGAAGTTCAACTGCGTAAAGCTGCCGGTTTACCATGCTTGAACAAAGTTCGGCGAGTATCGGATCCTTGTGTGTTGTCCAAACTTTTATGGCCGACATGATGTCGTAATCATCAAGATTGGCAAAGGCTTCAAGCACTTCGGGCCGTTTAAATGCCGATCTGGTAATACGATTGCAGAGAAATAATTCGAGCGAGGGTGTGCAGAATAATTTCTCGCCACTCATGGCTAATTGCTTGGCACGTTTCAGAATATTTACCAATAAATGCTCGGCACTGAGTACTGTTTTGTGCAGATATACCTGCCAATACATGAGCCTTCGCGCTATGATGAACTTTTCGATGGAATAAATGCCTTTGTCTTCAACAACTAATTCATCGTTCACCACATCGAGCATTTTCACAATGCGGTCGCTGCTTACAATGCCTTCTGATACGCCTGTGAAAAAGCTGTCGCGGCGCAGGTAATCGAGCCTGTCCATATCCAGTTGACTCGAAACCAACTGATGCAGGAACTTTTTATGATAGGTGTTTCTGAAAACTTTTATGGCCAGTGTGAGTTTACCTTCAAAGGTCTCGTTCAGCTTATCCATAAAGATTCCGGAAATATCTTCATGCGTAACATTATGCACGATGCTGGTCTCAAGTGCATGCGAGAACGGGCCGTGTCCTATATCATGCAGCAGAATAGCAATGTAGGCCGCCTCGGCTTCCTGTTCAGAAATTTCAGTGCCTTTTGAGCGGATCACTTCTACCGCTTCGCACATCAGATACATCGCACCCATAGCATGATGGAAGCGTGTATGCAGTGCGCCCGGATACACAAGGTTGGTAAGCCCGAGCTGACGAATCCGGCGCAGCCGCTGAAAATACGGATGCTCGATGAGGCGAAATGTTAAATCGGTGGGCACCGTAACAAATCCGTAAACCGGATCATTAAAAATCTTGCCCTTGGGTGTGCGTTTCATTTGTAGTTTGTAAAAATAGTTGATTTATGTCTGCATCCGAATGAAATCGGCAAAGGGCAGTTCCGTATATTTGCACTTGAAATGATGCAGCCGTTAAATACCTCACGCCGTAGCGACCGGATTTTGCTCAAAACCGGGATAATTACACTCATCCTTCTTTACCTTGTAATCCTTGCTGGATCAGTGGTTCGGGCTACCGGCTCGGGCATGGGTTGCCCCGATTGGCCCAAGTGCTTCGGCTACTACATACCGCCCACTGATCCGGCACAGCTCAACTATCATCCCGGCGAAACTTACGAAAAAGGCCGCATGGTGATTGTGAACGATACGCTCTGGCGCACTACTTCAGCCATTAAAGGGGATGCAGCTTTCAATCGGTTTCAGTGGGAAAAATATCCGGTGCACAACTATGCAAAGTTTGTAGTGTATCAAACCTGGGTTGAGTACATCAACCGCTTGTTTGGTGCGCTCAGCGGAGCAGGAGTTCTGGCAATGCTGGTGATCGCACTCACCCGTTTCCGACGCGATAAAGCAACTGTAATTTGGTTGCTGGCAGGAATGGTAGTTCTCGGCTACATAGCTTGGCTTGGGAAGGTTGTAGTTGACAACAATCTTGCCCCGCTTAAAATTACCATGCACATGATAAGCGCGCTTGCTATTGTTTCAATTATTCTGCATGTAAATTACCGCATCCGGAAAACAGTGTACGGCATAAAACCAGAAGCTGCCGGAAGTTTTATGTGGTTCAACGTTTTGGTATTGCTGACATTAACACTCGGGCAAATTATTGCCGGCACACAGGTTCGGCAGGAAGTGGATACGTTGTACAAACTCACCGAAAACACAGGCCGTGATGCATGGACTTCTCAGTTAGGCGGCATCTACAATTTGCATCAGCTACTGGCAATTTTAGTAGTTGCCTTCAATGGCATCTTGTTCTGGATGCTGCGCAATAAAGCCCAACTGAAACGCATTGCAGTAAGCATTTTCATCTTGCTGCTTGCCGAATATGCAGCCGGTGTAATTCTTCATCGTGCTGGAATTCCTCCGGCGGTGCAGCCCGTGCATCTTGTTTTTGCAACTGTTATTTTCGGGCTGCAGTTTGCGTTGTTGTTAAGGATGAAGAGAAATTAATTTATAATTTTAACCCACACTGTAACCTTTATTAATTACTAACCCTATTCCAATGAAACATATTTCTCTGAAGCGTTGCGTTGCAACATTATTTCTCACAATCGCTGGTATTTCGGCCACAAATGCGCAGACAGCCGAAATAATCAGCGCGAATGCCCATAGCGTAGGCTACAAAGACAACTTTAACAAAATAGCTTTCAGTAATGAACATGGAACCTATTGCCTGAGAGTCGAAAACTATAAACCACATATAGAGCGACTGAATGCAGAAATGAAGGTTGAAAAGACTGTGAGCTACGACATGGTGGAAAAACGTGAAGGTGGCACAAGCAAAGTCGTACACGACTTACTTCAGATAAAAAATAATATTTGGGTATTTTCTGCAATATATTACCGAAAAACAAAAGAAACAGCCTTCGTAGCTCAGAAAATAGATCCAATCTCTCTCGATTTTATTTCACCTGAAATTGAACTTGGAAGAAATAAACAAATCTATTATCACTCGCATAACGAAACAACAGTGCGGCTAGCAGTGACTCAGGAATCTGAAGACGCTATGGCCTCCTCATTACAATCAGCGTTCATCGCCACTTCCGATAAGTCTTCGCTGATTCTCTACATGAATAATTACGAACTTAATCTTTTGAATAAGCAGGAAGCAATAAAGTTAATGGCCTTCGATGATGAGATGAAAAAACTCTGGCAAACCGAAAAAGTATTTAATTATAATGCAAATGATCTGACCATATTAAAAGTAGTAGCCGATAATCAAACAAATGTATTTATGGTTGCTGAAGCACGTTCAAAAGGAAAAACCACAATTACATTAGGCAGCATAAGCAGTACTGCCGTAACTCCTTTATTATTCACCTTTACAGATCAAGGAAAAACGTCAAAAGAATTTACACTTCAATATACCGGCATCACGGTAGCCCAGTTAAATCCGGCAATTTCAAAAAACTCAAAACTACTTCTTACAGGTACTGACGTTGATAATAAAGCAAGAGCCACCGGCATATATTATGGTGTTTTCGATATAAACACTCTTGCCTTTACAAACCAGTCGGTTTTTCCCTTCGGAGCTGAATTTGTAAAAGAAGACATCAGTAGTTCAAAACAGGCTGCAATTGATAAAAAAGTAGAAAAAGGCAAAGAGCCTTGCATTGAAAATTTATTCTACAATAATTCTATTGTGGCAGACGATGGTACGCTTTATGTGGCATTTGCCGAAGGAAGGGGAATCTATTCGAATGAAACAGGAGTGAATTTACTAGCGGGATATTATCACAGAAGATATTTAATTTTCGGATTCGATACCGATGGCAAACAAAAATGGAAAAACAAGATAACCCGCGCTTCCTTAAGCGAACTTAACTTGGGTAAATTCAATAATCATTGCGCACTTACGATGGTGAATAATTCTTTGTATGCCGTTTACTTCGACGATCCCAAAGAAAATGAATTCCAGTCGGTAAACAGCGAAACGAGCAAAGCCACTGACAATGCGGGGATCGTTCTTGCGATGATTGATAAAGGAACAGGAAGCTTGTCGAAACACTTGCTTTACAGCAGCACTGGACTAACCAACAATCTGCCCTATATTTCACATTCGCTCATTCAAAATAATAAAGAGCTTTTCTTCTGTTGCTACAGGCAAAACAAGTCTTATCAGTACGGTCTTATTAAATTCAAATAGCTTTCGCCAATATCAAAAAAGCCTGCCAGTTAGTTGAACTGGCAGGCTTTTTACTAATAATCTAAATGCATTACCGCACCACCTGCATCCGCTTCGTCTCCGAGACAAGACCGTTTAACACAACGCGGTAAAAATAAACTCCCGGCGAAAGAATTTCTGTATTCACACGCAATGATGGTTCGCCGGCGACAACCGGCTGTTGCATCATTAACTGTCCGGTGATATTATAAATCTCCAGCGTACCGTTATTCTGCAAATAGCCGGTATTGATATACGTATATCCGTCGGCAGGATTGGGCATGTTTTGAGAGAGTTGAACAGTTTGCATTTCTTCAATCGAACTGGCTGCAGTATCGATTACCTCCACCAATAAATCATCGAAGAAAAATCCATCGTACTCAACACCGAAATCTGAAATAAGTCTGAAACGGATAATGATCTGCTGACCCAAATAATCATCGAGCGGCATCTGTTCTTTCACCCAGCCCGATTGAAAGCCGGTCCACAATGAATTGCCGTTATCGAGATTATTATTGTTAGTTGTATAACGCCCGCAGAGTGCAGTCCACGATCCACCGCCATCAGTCGAAACTTGTGCCTGTGCAAAATCGTAGCCCGGCTCAATTTCAAAACGTGTGTAGAACGAAAGGTGCGCGCTGACAGCTGTGGTTAGATCAAGTGCAGTTGCAGTTGTTAAACGGGTATTAGCTCCCTGCGGATAGTTATTGTTCGGACTATCAGCAATACATGAAGGTGCCGACCAGAACTGCGATGTAGTTGTATTCCATCCGCCCGATTGATTCCAGCCGGTAATTGAACTTCCGCTGTTTGCCAGCAGCACAGTTGTTGGGCCGTAAATCTTGGTAATCGTATCGCTCCAGGTAAATGTGCCGTTGTTGATGGAAAGTAAATAGCTTATGGGAGTTCCCGGAGGCGTCGCCGGATTGAGCGTATAAGAAATTGAATCCAAAATAGTTTGCATCAGCGATACAGCATTGTAAGTACGCGGCGCACCGGCTGCAGTCATCCACGGCGAAAGCGGAGTGACACTTACCGTATAAACCGGCGTAGTATCCAATCCGAGACGTTGGAAATCATAGGGCAGATGTCCGGAAGTTTGCCGCAAATAACGATCACCGCGGTCTTCGGCAATTGCATACGCAAGCAGTAACCGCGCTGCATACAGATCCATCGGAATGTTAAGCTTGCAAATATCTATGATTCGGTTTTGCGCCGGCCAGAAACCATCAGCCTGATCACCGGCTTCGGGTGTCATAGCCATAATTTTAGGTTTGGAGTTTTGCTCACCATACATCCAATCATCTGAACTTCCGTTTACAATATAGCCTACGGTTTGATCAGCTGTACCAAAAGCATATTTGTTATCGGCAGTCAGCAATGCACCCCACGAAGCAAACAAAGCAGAATCAGGCGTAAATGTTTGATAATCGTAACCCCAAGGGCAAATCAGCAAATTACTGTATGTATGATAGTTTAATGCTATACGAAACTGATGTGCATTAGAGAACTGACGAATCAATTGCGTTTCAGCTTCTGAAAATGCTGATACGCCACGATACGTGAAATCAGATGTTATTGGTGATGATCCGTTATTATCATAACCCCAATTATAACCATAGTTACGGTTTAAGTCAACACCAAAAGTTCCATCGTTGTTATCAAGTCTGTTTTTACGCCACAGACCACCGCCTGCCGGGTTTGTCGTTTCGTTATAAATATATCCATCCGGATTTACACAAGGAACAAAATACAATTCTGTATTATTAAGGAGATACTGGATTTCGGGATCAGAATTGTAATTTTCCAGCAGATAATACATATATAAAATAAGCTGAGAAATACCTGCGGGCTCACGGGCATGATGCGCGGCTGTGTATATCATTTCCGGCTCAGGCTCATCTGTAGTTGCATTGTCTGAAAGCTTCAGCCAGTAAACATACCGACCTTCGGTTGTAGTGAGTGTACTGTCAATCGGCATACGGGCTTTTACCAGATTGGGATACAGCGTTGCCATATTATCAAGATGCCACAGGATTTCGGCATACGTGAAAAAGCCGCCCATACTGCCTAATGTAAAATTAGTTGGTGTAGGAAAACTTTGTGCAGAACCGCAGCCTGTACTTTGCACCTGCGTCGGAGTTTGTGCCAATCGTGCCTGATCATTTTGATTGATGTAATGTGCCTGAACATCGGCTATCACTACATCATACGTAAAACCTAAAGCAGCAACTTTGGCAATTTCTTCACGCGAGAGGTCGGTTGTTAATGAATAACCTTTCTTCAGCTCACCATGATCAACACAAATCCCGGCCTGAGAAAGCCGGACAAGTCCGTATTCGCCAGTGTAAATTCGCACACGCGACCATTCAGGAGTTTGGGCATTAAGTGTACCTGAAAAAATCAGGAAACAAATAAAAAGCAGAATCTTGTTCATTGCTGATTTATCTTAATTGATACAATAGCTAATGTAAGTCAATGCTGCTTATCGGCAAAATCAAATACAATATAAACACAGTCAGTTATGATTAATTAGTAGTGATTTGGCTGTTTTTAAATGAATCACCCGCCCGATAATAGCATTCACAACAAAGCCCGAAGTTTTGGCTTCGGGCTTTGTTGTGATTAAATTTCAAATTATTTATTTTCCAAATCAAGCTGTGTTCCCCGGCATTTTTTACTGCCACAGAAACAAGCATATTTTTTCAATACTTTTTTAGTCACTTTACCGTCATAAATAAGCATGTAATCATAAAACAGTTCGGCATCTTTTTTAATTTTCTTTTTCGCATAAATAAATACTTTGCCTTTCTTTTCTACGGCCTCACAATTCGGTGAACAACTGTGATTGATAAAGCGGGCTTCATTACCATCAACATTACCGTCAATGACCCGATTTCCCTCAATACTGAAAAACATAGTGTGCGAATGATCGCCTTTATCTTCAAAACGATTATCTGCTTCATCCCACGAAATAATTTCGCCGAGATACTCAATAATTTTTTTACCCTTTTTAATGTCTTTTTTTGCAAAAACACCCCGGCCGTGAACGGCAGATTCTTTAACGTAATACTTTGGTTTTTTATTCACGATGATTCAGTTCTGATTTTGGAGCAGCAAATTTAACATAATCCGGCAGGTTTTTGCTTAATCTGTAAGCTTTGCTGCCAGTGCAGCAGCCTGTGCGCGTATTTCGGGGATAGCTGTAATTTCCCAAAGCACACCGCGAATCATAGGCCCGATTGCGAACATACGTGGCTGTACTTGCCCTTCTGTATTTAGTAATTCTCCGCCCGGAAGCGCATTCAGTCCAAGACCGGAACGATCATAAGCAATCTGTCGGTCGGCAAAAAGTTGTTTTATCAGTTCAGGTCCCTGATCTGCCCAGCGAGATGATGGCCCTGTACAGTTGATCACTTTTGCTGCTGTGATTGTTTGCAGTTTATTTGTTCCGCGAGGCATCCAGCTGATCTGCATTTCGTTGCCTTCCGGGTTCATAGCTTTGATGCGGCCTGCTGCAACTTTAAGCTGCCCGCAGTTTATCGAATTATAAAGCACATCAGCCGTTGCAGGCGGAAGCCTGTGCCGCGCAACACCCCAGATGTGCCGCACATGCTGCATAAAATTGCTGCGCCATTCATCGTCTGATTCGAGCCAGAGTTGCTGTAACCACGGACGCAAACTATCAGTCACAGCAGTCCAGCCAATATTCTTTTCAGCCGCAGCACGCAGTTGCTTTCTGAAAATCCGAATCTGCGCATCTAATGTTTTTGCATTCAGCAGTTCATCGCCAAAGCCCGTCCACACTGGCTGCGGGGGCTGATGTTGTGCCGGCAAAAATCCGTGAGGTGATACAGAAAGAATATTGCCCCGGTGACCGCGACTGTTGAGTTCAGCAACCAAATCAGACATGGTAAGCCCTGAACCAATAAGCACAACATTGTCGTTTACGTTCAGGTTATCAAACGTGCTGTAATTCCACGGATTTGCCTCATAAGCAGGGTGAGAAAGAATATCCGGTGTTGCCGCTGCCGGTGCCGCCGGAAGCAGATTTCCGCAAGCCAGCACAAGGTGAGAGCAATTTATTTCGGAACCTGATTTTGTTTTGCAAACATATCCTTCGGTATCGGTTTCGGATGGTTTTACTTCACTAATTTCATCCTGCAAAAACGTTAATCGTTTATTCGATTCTGCAGTTTTGTACAAGCGATTTTTCACATAATCACCAAACATTCTTCGCGGCACAAAATCGTCAGGACCGGCATTGCTGCCAGCTTCTAGAAGGTAATTGCAAAAATCGTTAGGCTGATCGGCGAAACATGAAAGTTGTTTTGCCCGCACATTCAGCAAATGATGCGCATTATTGTGTGCGCCGTAAGCGAGACCTGTTCCAAATTCCGGGTTTCGCTCTGTGAGTGTGATTTTCCACTTATCAGTTTTATCAGCTTTGAGCAAATGCAGCGCAAGCAAAGCTCCCGAAGCCCCGCCGCCAACAATCAGCAAGTGATGCGGACTATTCATTACTTCTGCTTGGGAACAATTGCGGCTGTTGTCTTACGCTGTGCTGACTGATTTACACCCGGTGCCGTTTCGCTTTTCCACTTCAGTGTTTGGGTAAGATGCTCAACATCTTTGCGAATAAAATCGAGTACCGGTTTCAGCGAATCTTTGTTCGGTACAGCCATAAAATACAGCGATCCGCGAACAAAATGCTTAACACTGTCGGTTAAATAAAACTGAATGGCTGTAGCAGCAGTTGCGCCCACATCCACAAGAGTTCCGTACACATGATCTTCGGGGCGAAAGATTTCAAGTTCTTTACGGCCTTGTGCTTTTGAACGGTGCTTTTCTGTCAACTCCCACGATGTGTTGATGAGTTGTTTTAAAATCGAATCATGTGTAATTTCTTTGTAGCTCAGGTAAATTGTAGCTCCAAAACGATCCATCTGCACATCGCGCCAGCAAGGTTCGGGATTGCGCATTCCGCTGCGCATTACTTTCGCGTAATCAGGCATTTCAAAGGTGTACGGACATTCAGCATCGTACATCACATATTTTTTCTCAGGTAATGCAATACGGTAATAGCCGCGCGGTTTCGGAATCTGCACTTCATCATCATCATCGTCGCAACCCGAAAACGGGAGCACCAGTGCAAACAATGCCAGCAATAAAAGATGTGTTCTCATTATCACAAAGATACCTTTTGCCGGTTGTTTCAATGTGATTTTCGGCCCAGAAGTTGTTTAGATTTTATCATTCGACTTTGTTATGGCTCATTTTTCACCATACTTCGTTAATTTTTTTGACCAGATCATCTCCGATATGGCCTGCAAAAATTGCCTCGTCTGGCAAAAAAATGAACTCATAATAAATTTCAAAAACAAAATCCAAACAACTTCTTAGATTTGGTAAACTTCATCGAAAACCTTGCTATGCGTTCTGTCCTGCTCCTTTTTCTCCTGCTCAGCATCCCTGCCGCAGCTAAAAAAACACCTTCCGAACTTTTACTCAAAAACTCAGCACATGTTGTTCAGGTGCGGATTTGTGAAGCTCCCGGATTTCCGTACCGCAAAACCGAACCATTTGCCGATGTTTACCGGGTTGTAATTCAGGAAATATACAAGTCCGACGGATTAAAAACCGGTGATACAATTGCCGTTTCAGCCGCGTTGTTTACTATGGCTACAGATACACTTGGCCGTCCCTACTTTAGCAATATGCTGAGTCCGGGAGCTGTTTTTGTCGTATTTCTGGATAAATCGGCACCCCGAACATTTACCCTCAACAAATCGATTTATAAAAGCTACAAGGTTGCAGATGAAGTGCTGGGCTGGCAGCCATACTCCATTCAGCTTCATGTCTGGCTGAACGAGCAAAACAGTAAACGCGGAAAAAAGAAAAAACAATAGCCGAAACCGTATATTTGAGACTGCTAAGCTATTTAACTATGTCCGCAACATCACCCGAACTCATTAAAGCAACTGTCCGTAAATTTTTGGAAGAAAATATGCCGGGCGTTGAACTCGCCGATGATACATTACTCATCAGCAACCGCCTCATGGATTCTATTGTTGCCCTCAAACTCGTAAGCCACCTCGAAACTGCTTTTAATATTGAGTTTGAAGCACACGAAGTTGATCAGGATAATCTTGACTCTATTAATGTAATTACTGCTTTTACTGTCCGCAAATGTCAGTAAACGCAGATACACTTCACGGATTGTTCCGCAACTCGGCACAACGTTTTGCCGGGCATATTGCTATTCAAACACCGGGCGGTTTCACGCTCACTTACAGCCAGCTTCTTAAAGACACCGAGGCGGCGGCCGAAAAGCTCCGCAAAGCAGGACTTACACCCGGCAACCGTGTTTTGTTGCTGGCCGATAAAAATCCGACTGCGCTGATTTTGATTCTGGCGATTCTGGAATGCGGCGGATGTGTAGTGCCTGTTGATGCTGATGCTCCCGCCAACAGAATTGCATTTCTTGAAGAAGATCTGAAACCTCAATTAGTGCTTGTTGCTGCCGATAAAGCAAATGACGAGCTAAAAGATTACCCGAAAATCAGCATTGGTACAAGTGGTTATTTTCACTGCAAAAAAGGTGATACAAATAACCACGATTATAATCTTGCTTATATTCTTTATACATCAGGATCAACAGGCGTTCCTAAAGGTGTTTGTCTGACGCATGATAACATCATTGCCTTTTTATATTGGGTAGATGAAACCTTCAAATTTTCATCTCAGGAAAAATTCTCCTGTATTGCACCATTTTACTTCGATTTATCGTTGCTTGATATTTATGGTGCATTCATGTGTGGCGGCTCAATAGTCTTGTATTCGGCTGCCGAAGCCGGAAACATTAAGCTTTTGGCCGAAACTCTTGCTGCTCAAAAAGTAACCAATATATACGCTACGCCCAGCACATTGCGGTTAATGCTGCAGTTTGGGCGTATTGAAAGACTTAATTTCACTTCTGTAAGAAGAGTGCTTTTTGCGGGAGAAATTTTTCCGCCGCAGCCGCTGCATCAATTGATGGATGAATTGCCCGGTGCTGATTTCTACAATCTTTATGGGCCTACGGAAACCAATGTCTGCAACTGGCAAAAGATAGAACGTCCGTTTGACAAAACGCGGCAGCAGCCTTATCCGGTTGGGCAAGTCTGCGGTGGTTTGGATGCCCGGCTGGATGCCGAAACCGGAGAGCTTCAGATTTCGGGCTTTCAGGTTGCACAGGGCTACTGGAATCGGCCTGAATTAACGGCGGCATCATTTTTAAATGATAACGGAACAATCTGGTACCGCACAGGCGATAAGATGCGTTTTGAAAACGGCGTTTATACTTACGAAGGCCGCATCGACCGGATGATTAAAAAGCGCGGTTACCGAATTGAGCCGGGCGAAGTAGAAACAGCATTAATGCAACATCCCAATGTAGCTGATGCTGCTGTTGTAGGCGTAAATGACCGCGACGGCTACGGCGTTTTGGTTGCCTGCGCCGTGCTGAAAGATGCCGATGAGCCGGATGCAATGCTGAAACTGAAAACTTACCTGGCCGCTCATCTGCTATCATACATGGTACCCGAACGCATCGTAATTATGCGTCGTTTGCCAAAAACCGGAAGTGGAAAAACAGACTACATCAATTTACAGGAGCAGCTATGAACTTTGCTTACACCGCACAGCAGGAAGCCCTCCGGCAACAGGCGCTCGAATTTGGCGCACGCGTGCTGGAACCCGGCACTGCTGAGCGTTGCAAAGCGCGCACCTACACACGCGAAGACTGGAATCAGCTTGCAGAAGCCGGCTACACCGGAATGCTGATTCCGCAAGCTTTTGGAGGCGCGGGACTTTCGGCGGCAGATGCGGTAGTTGCACTTGAAGCATTGGCAACCACTTGCAGTGATACAGGTTTGCTGTTTTCGCTCGGTGCGCATTTGTGTGCGGGCATTGTGCCTTTGCTGCATCACGGAAATAAAGAACAAAAAAACATATTGCGCGATGCCGCTGCCGGCAGATGTATTGTGGCAAACGCCGTAACCGAAGCAGGTTCCGGAGCCAATGCGTTTGCGCTGCGCAGCACAGCAATACTGCACGACGACATCTACACGCTCAGCGGGCATAAAGTTTTTTGCACAAATGCCCCGCTGGCCGATGCGTTTGTGGTCTATGCATTAACCGATGTGCAGAAAGGTTTTTTCGGCGGGATCTCCGCTTTTCTGCTCAACAGAAATCAACTTGAAACAGGCCCGGCGCTCGAAAAAAATGCGCTGCTGAGTTCGCCTGCTGCCGAAGTGTTGCTGAACGATGTAAAAGTTAATATAACGCAGCTTATCGGAAAATCCGGAGCGGGCGTAAGTATTTTTATGCAGTCGATGAATTGGGAACGCACGCTGCTTTCGGCGCTGCATGTTGGCAGTATGCAACTGCTGCTCAACAAAACCCGCGACTACGTGAAACTGCGCGAGACCGGAAACGGAACGCTTTCGCAGCATCAGGCCGTGCAATTCAAACTTGCCGACATGGCCGTTGCCGTTGAAACATCTCGGCTGCTGGTGCAGGAAGCTGCACAGTTGCTTGATACAGGAAAGCCTTCAACAGCAGGGGCTGCACGCGCAAAAATATATGTGAGTGAAGCATACTGCCGCGTGGCGCACGAAGCGGTTTTGCTACATGGCGGCAACGGAATTACTGCGGCCTTTGGGCTTTCAAATGCAACTTCCGATGCGCAAGCCGCCTGCATTTATTCGGGACCGAATGATGTGTTGAGGGGGGTGTTGGCTTCGCAGTTGTAGAGATAGTTTCAATTTCAATTATCAACAACTATTTATGATCTGCCAAAAGCTGAAATTATATTTGATGATTTAACTTCAGTTTTATCTAAATTATTTTTATTCCGTTTTTATTTATGTTTGTACAGATGTGTATGAGTGACACAAACTAATCAGAACTCATCAATAATGACTGTTGCACAAAGAAATAAAGTCAAAAGCAAAACAAATAGGGTGACTTTCTCAAAACTTACCTTTCACAAACTTGATTGGTTAGAATATGTTGCAATAGGTATTGGATTTTGGTTCTTTTTCTACCCAAAACCTTATGGCATTCTTTTTACTGTACTCCTGATTTTACCCGTTTTGGGACTTCTGCTTAATGGCATTAATGGGAAACCAAGCATTGCAAGTCTCGTGGAAATTTCTCAAAATAAAGAGGGTAATGACAAATATGATGTTGCAGATTTTATTGACTTCCCAGCGTTATTTATTTTAATCAGGGTCTATTTTGATTATGAATTCGAAAGTTTTTACAGCATGATAATCCCCGGAACTATAACTTTTCTGATCATGCTAGTTATCTTATTTACCACACATAAACTCATAGCCAATACAACCAAAAGTAAAGTATGGATTTACACTTCACTTATTTTCAGTATTTCGCTTTACAGTTATGCTGGAACATATGGTGCTAACTGTATTTATGATCAGTCTGAGCCTATAGTCTATCAAGCAAAAGTTATTGATAAGAGAATATACCATGGAAGAATACACACAATGTACTATGTCAAAGTAACACCATGGGGTCATCATTACGACAAAGAAGAAATCTCTATCCCCAAAAGTCAGTATGATGAAATTCAAATTGGGCAGACATTGAACATTGATCTTAAACAGGGACTATTTAAGATTCCTTGGTATTATATTGAATAGCAGAAAATCGAATTATTACACTCATAAACCTTATATCACAAAAAGAGCAGACCAACATGGTCTGCTCTTTTATTTTTACGATTTACACACTCATGAAATCGAATTCCTAACACGCGAAGTATATTCACGCAACGCAAGCGGGAACGCGATGCCGCGAGTTTGCATTTCAGTTTTGATCCAGATGGTAAATCGGCAGCTTTTATGTCTTCGAAGCTGGTATTTTACAGCAAAATCTTGATGACAAGAATTTTCCTGACTTTGATTTTAGTATGCAAACGCCTGATCATTGATTTTGGCGATTGCCCGGCGCAATGTACTTTAGCAGAAGATAACCGCTATGCCTCGCTTTTCGCGTTTTCTTCTTGCTTTACTTCTCTTACTTTCTCCTGCACTAAGCGGACAGCAATTTAATTTCCAGAACTGGTCGGTGGGCGAAGGTTTGGCACAATCACAGGTGTACGCGCTGGCCGAAGATTCGCGAGGGTATTTGTGGGCGGGCACACGGGGCGGGGGCGTGAGCCGGTTCGACGGTATCTCGTTTACCACTTTTACCGAACAAGACAGCCTGCCCGGAAATTTCGTCCGCTGCATGAGTGCATCGCCCGACGGAACTGTTTGGGCCGGAACTGATGAAGGTTTAGCTTATTTCGACGGAACACGCTTCAGAAAAGTAGCATTACCGGGCAATGCGGGTTTAGTGAATGCCATTTTATTTGCCCGAAACGGTCGCACCTGGGTTGCCACAGAAGATACAGGCATTGTAGTTTTAAACGGCACAACTGTTACCGAACATTACTACTACAAACACGGTTTACCCACCGACAGAACTCACGCACTTCACGAAGATAAAAACGGAACAATCTGGATTGGCACTGAGAATGCGCTGATCAGAATAAATGCCGGTAATATTTCAATTACAGATCCGCTTGATGGCTTGCCGGAGAAAAGTATCCGCGGTATTACCAGCGATGCAAAAGGAAAAGTTTGGCTGGCAACATACGGCTCAGGCATTGTATCGGTTGATGCCAATAATACGCTTTCGCGGTTTGATCAAAGCAGCGGATTGCCAACAAACACTGTTCATGATTTAACAACCGATGCTGCCGGAAATATATGGGTAGCCACAGCAGCCGGAGCCGCTCGCATAACAGCTGCCGACAGCGGTTATACTGCAACCGTTTTTGGTGAACGTGAAGGTTTGTGCAGCAATGTAGTGATGCGCATTTTGTGCGACAGCCGGGGGAATGTTTGGTTCGGGACTTCGGGAGGTGGAATGTGCCGGCTCGACAGTGAACGCTTTATTCATTACACTGAAAAAAGCGGACGCATGGGTACATGGGTTTATACCGTGCATGCCGACAGCAAGGGAAATATCTGGTTCGGCACTTCATCGGGCGGAGTTACGATGTACGATGGAATGTATTATGTAAATTATTATAATAGTTCCGGATTTACCACCGCAAAGGTGAAATGTATTTTTGAAGATACATCCGGCACAATGTGGTTTGGCACAGTTGGCGACGGTGCTTATTCATTCAGCAACGGAGCTTTTAAGCATTATGGTCGTTCGGAAGGGTTAAGCGGGAGTTTTGTAAACGATATTATTGCCGATAGTTCGGGACAAATTTGGTTTGCAACTGCTGGCGGAGGACTTTGCCGTTTGAATCAGCAGACACAAACATTTACCAAAACAGGCCGTAAACAAGGTGTTACTGCTGATCGTTTTCAGCAGCTTTGTCTGGATGAAAAAGGGCAAATCTGGGCTGCTAGTTTGACCGACGGCATTTATGTTTTTGATGCCGACAGCGAAAACATACTACTTCGCCGGCAAATAACAGTAAATGATGGTTTGCCTTCAAACGCAGTGCGCGCTGTTGTTCGCGATGCTCAAAATACGATTTGGGTTGGCACAGCGGGCGGCGGCGTTTGCCGAATCAACAAAACGATAACCACAATTACTAAAGACAATGGTCTTGCATCAAACAATATTTATTTGCTCCAGCCTGACCGTAAAGGTGATATTTGGGCAGGCACAGAGCGAGGTCTCGACCGGATGCGGTTTGATGCTTCGGGAAAACTTAGCAGTATAAAACATTATGGTCGCGGCGAAGGACTTGCGGGCATTGAGGTTAGCGTAAATGCCTCGTGCATAGATGAAAAAGGGCAACTCTGGTTTGGCACGGTTTACGGTGCAACCCGCTACAATGCAGATGCCGATTCGGAAAGCCGCATTCCGCCGCAGGTGCATATTACCGGGCTGCGTTTGTTTTTTACGCCGATTCAGGAAACTGTTTTCGGAAAAAAAACATCGGGGTGGTTTGGATTGCCTGATACTCTTGTCTTGCCTTACGACCAGAATGCATTACGTTTTGAATTTACGGCGATTGATTTACGAAACCCCGAAGGCGTACGTTTCAGATGGAAGTTAGATGGTTTTGACAAAGACTGGTCGCCCGAAAACACAGAACGACAGGCTACCTACTCCAATCTTCCGCCGGGCGATTATGTGTTCAGGCTGCAAGCCCGCAATGCTGACGGTTACAGAAGTGAGGAGCAGATTTTCAGGTTTTCAATTACACCGCCGTTTTGGGATACATGGCTGTTCAGAATTGCGGCAGCAGTTGCTTTAGTGCTGCTTGTGGCCTTAATTTTCCGCTGGCGTGTGGCCGGAATCAGAAGACGAAATGCAGCGAAAGTTGAGAAGCTGAAATTAGAAAAAAGCTTGCTGGAGCTTGAACAGAAAGCGCTGCGATTGCAGATGAATCCGCATTTTATTTTTAATGCGCTGCAATCGATTCAGGGATTTATTGCGCGAAACGATAGTGCAGAAGCCCGCCGCTATCTGGCTAAATTCGGAAAGCTGATGCGGCTTACCTTGGACAACTCACGGCAACAGTGGACAAGTGTTGAGCAGGAAGCAGAATTGCTGCAGCATTATCTCACGCTTGAGGCGCTTTGCATGAATAACAGCTTTACGTTTGATATTCATACATCAGAAGTTGAAGCGCCCGAATCAACTTATCTTCCGGTAATGCTGATTCAGCCTTTTGCCGAAAATGCAGTTGTTCACGGCATACGCCACCTCGAAAAAGGCGGACAGATCAGCATTCATTTTATTGTTACCGAAAATCAGTTAACTGTAAAAATCACAGACAACGGAGTTGGCCGTAAACGTGCGTCTTTACTGGAAAGCAAAGAAATCAAACAACACGAATCAGCCGCTCTGGATATTACCCGCGAGCGGCTGAAACAATTAAATGAACCCGGAAAACCGGAAAGTAAATTTGAGATCCGCGACCTTGCACAAGGCACAGAAGTCGTTATTTATATTGGTGCTATTAGTATTGAGTAGTAAAAGCCCTTGTCATACTTCGACTCCGCTCAGTATGACAAGGGCTTTTACTGCTCAGTATGACAAGGGTTTCTAATCATAAAACTCAAATTCGCTGAATTGCAGATAGACACCGCTAACGGCTGAACGGAATGAGAATAATTCCACGTAGTTCTCGACACTGAAGCGGCGGTTTATTTTGAGCAGGATTTTATCTTTTTGTCTTCTCACTTCTTCAAGAATACGGCCGTGTTCATCGCGCACATAGTAAAACTCAATGTTTTCAGCAGCATTTACAGACTCGATACGCTCTTCGATTACGTTGCCGCTTTCGTCGTAAATAATGTAAATTACTTCAGTAGTTTTTCCGGCGCGATTATAGCTTACCTGAGCAATTTGATCTTCGCGGTTTTGAGCATCGTAATAATCGGTGCGGCGAAGTGTATCATACACCAAATCGCGGGCTGTAATTTGCTTTAACCGCGGAGTTACTTTTCCGTCTTCATCGGTTTCTGCCTCATATACACTTTCTTCCTCGTGAGCGGGTTTATTGTCTTCATCATACTTCACCAGCTTCACAATTTTATCAGGGAAATCAGTGCTGTAGGTATAAACTTCGCGTTCCGAAAGTTCACCTTCATCGTCTTCAGAAATTAATTCAACAAGTCGATCCTGCTCATCATAAACAAAGCGGCGAACAATCGGGAAGCCCTCATCGAAGTTTTGGCGTTCTTCAATTACTTTGCCTTTTTCGTTGTATTGATACGTACTGTTTTCGGCCTGAACACCATCAGAAAAGAGTTCGTGATGAATGAGCTCTCCTTTCTCGTTATACTCGTTTTTAACTTCCTGAAGAACATTGCCCTGATCGTCAAACTCTTTTTCACTAATCAGTTTCCCGTCGGGTGTGTAAGTTAGTTCATTCACCAGAAAGAACTCAGTACGGTCGAGTTCTGAGATATTTTGCTCGGGATCGAAATCGAGACCGGGTGCACGGTAAATACGGTGAAGACGTGCGGGCTTGCGTTTGGGTGTTTCTTTTTCCATAACAGGAGTTGAAATTCTATGCCAAAGATAATGAACCGTCCCACCCGTTTCAGATTCCGTTTGTCCCATTTTTTAGTCTGTACAATAAAATTGGCTTAGATTTGGCTGACTCAAAAAACACAAGTTCAATGAAGTTACGCGCACCCTTATCGGCTGGTTTGCTCATTACAGTTGCTCTGGTAGCAGCCTGCGGAGAAAAAAACAAAGAAAATTCAGGCAATGAGCAGCCTGCACTTGTTTATCCGAAAACCCGAAAAGTGGACACTGTTCACACTTATTTTGGGGTAAAAGTAAATGATCCCTATAACTGGCTCGAAGACGATAAAAGTGATTCCACAGCAGCTTGGGTAGATGCACAAAATAAAGTAACAAATGCTTATCTCGAAAAAATTCCGTTTCGTGATAAAATTAAAAATCGTTTACGCGAGATTTGGAATTACGAGAAAATGAGTGCCCCCTACCGCAAAGGCAATCGCTATTTCTTTTCGCGCAATAACGGAATGCAAAACCAATCGGTTTTGTTTATGAAAGATGGTCTTGCGGCTACTGAAAAACTGCTCATTGATCCGAACACACTTTCTAAAGACGGAACTGTTTCACTTGGCGGAACGAGTGTTTCGAAAGACGGGAAATACATGGCTTACAGCATCAGCCGCGCCGGATCAGACTGGAATGAATTTTATGTGCTCGACATTGCTTCCGGAAAGCAAATGAGCGATGAGATTAAATGGTCGAAGTTTTCGGGAGCTGCGTGGAAAGGCAATGGATTTTTCTACGGTCGTTACGACGAGCCAAAAGGCAGTGAACTTTCTTCAGCCAATGAAAACCAGAAAGTGTATTTCCACTCGGTTGGTGAACCGCAAAGCAAAGATGTTCTTGTTTATAAAGATGCTGCACATCCCAACCGCAGCTTTGGCGCTGAAGTCTCTGATGATGAACGCTGGTTGATTCTCTCCACATATCAATCGACAAGCGGAAATGGTTTGATGGTGAAAGACCTGAGTAAACCCAACGCTCAGTTTCAAACAATCATTGACATTAAGAGTGATAATGATCCGAATTATTCTGTTGTTGATGTGCGGGGGAATGAATTGATTGTATTGACCAATGACAATGCACCACGGTTCAAATTGGTTTCAATTAACATCAATAATCCGATTGCTTCGGCCTGGAAAACAATTATTCCGCAAAGCGAAAATTTGCTTGAAAGTGTAAGCATTGCCGGCGACAAATACATTGCACAGCATCTTGTTGAAGTAAAAGCAAAACTTACCATTTATGATACAACAGGTGCAATGGTTCGTGAAATTCCGATTCCGGAAATGTGCGATATCGGAGAGTTAAGCGGTCATCGCAAAGACAGTTTGGTATTCTTTTCTGTTTCGCGTTTTACAGCGCCGCCATCTATTTTCAAATACAACCTGCTTACCAATCAAACATCGCTTTACAGTCAGCCCAAAATCAATTTTGACTCTGAAGCTTACGAAACGAAGCAGGTAAAATATAAAAGTAAAGACGGCACAATGGTTCCGATGTTTATCACGCATAAAAAAGGCTTGAAGCTCGACGGAACCAATCCTTGTTTTATGTTTGGTTACGGCGGATTTTCGTCGCACTACGGTCCGGAGTTCCGAATTGACCGCGCCGTATTTCTGGAAGCCGGCGGTGTGTATGCTGTGGCAGGAATTCGCGGCGGCAATGATTATGGCGAAGAGTGGCACGAAGCCGGTATCAAATGCAAAAAACAAAATGTGTTTGACGATTTCATTGCCGGCGGCGAATTTCTGATTGCGCAGGGCTACACGAGCAAAGAAAAATTAGCCGTACAAGGCCGCTCAAACGGAGGCTTGCTGATTGGTGCTGTAATGACACAGCGCCCCGACTTGTTTAAAGTTTGTATTCCGATGGTAGGTGTTCTTGATATGCTTCGTTATCATAAGTTCACCATTGGCCGCTACTGGGCGAGTGATTATGGTTTGAGCGAAAATGAAGAAGAATTCAAATGCCTTTACAAATACTCGCCGCTGCATAATGTAAAAGCTGCAAGTTATCCGGCAACCCTCATCACCACCGGCGATCACGACGACCGAGTAGTTCCGGCACACTCGTTTAAGTTTGCAGCTACATTGCAGGAAAACCAGAAAGGCAATAATCCGGTGTTAATTCGCATTGATAAAAATGCGGGACACGGATCAGGCAAACCCACCGATAAGCAGATTGAGGAAGCTGCAGATATTTGGGCGTTTGTGTTTAGTAATTTGGGGATGAGTTATTGATTAAATATTCAAAATGAAATGCCGGACATTCTTAAAGAAAGTCCGGCATTTTTTTTATAGCTTATTAATTACAGCTCTAAAAAACCAAGCAGGTAATTTATTGGTATGGATCTCTATTTCACTGTCGCCATCCATTTCGGCAACTAACTGCATAGGTCGATTGATCTCCGAATTATCAAAAAACCATGCTCTTACACAACTTTCAAGAGCATCTCTGACAAGATCAAGTGAACGATAATATCGATCCTCAATTTTCTTTTCGTCAACATCGTGTCCGTTCATCAATACACGAAGTCGTACTCTGTCTTTCTGAATATTAATACTATCTGTTGATACGTAATACAGATAAACTCTGTACCCCATTTTCTTTGCTTTTAGCATCCATTCTGTTTTTGATGGGTGTGACATTACAGTTTCAAAAGCAATGGATTCGCCATTTATCAGTAGTTTTTCACGAAAAAATTCAGCGATCATTGATGCAGTGTAAGCGTCAATTTGCTTGTCGGATAAAAGCGAAAGATGCTTATCTGTAACAATAAAATCATTGATGGTAAACTCTCTTGATGAGTTTAAAAAGTACTGTTCAAAATCAGTTTGCGAAAATGAAAGTCTGTAGTTTGCTAATTCTACAAGATGATTGCTGTTTAATTCTCGCTGGATTTCATCGGCATTTACCCAAATACCGGTTTTATCACCTAAATAACTTCTGACTTCGTGAAATAGAGTTGACTTACCTGATCCGTTAGGACCTGCAAAAATCCGTAGTCTTTTTACTTTGGGCTTAAATTTCTGAGATTTTACCTTAGAATCGCGGGCTAATAAAGACATTTACTTTCGCTTTAATTTGAAAGTATCACCTTTTTTGAGGCGCTCTTTCATTTCCGAAACAACAACCTGTTCTTCAATGATTTCAATTGACCCATCGGGGTTTCTCTTCATTAATTTTCCATCTCTGAGAAAGAGAACAGACTCACCTGCTTCAAATACGCGCTGAACAGCTTTCCGCGAGGCTTTTGCAGCAATGCCTTCAAGTAGCTTTGTTGTAAGCTTCCCGCCAACTCCACTTCTTCTCTTTTTCTTCATTGCTTAAATTTTAGTTGAAGATACTAAATTTTGATTTTATCTCCTAACCACCCAAGCACTGGATGTACCGCATACATTAACGACCTTCTCGATTTCACCGAATTCCTTCCATTGTGTTTCATCACCTCCAAGCAATAAAATTCTCCCGCGAAGCGGAAGTAAGGTTCTTTCACGTCGGCGCTCGTAATCGGGAATTACAAAAAGCGGAGGAGCTATCATGTGTGTTTCAGCATAATGAAATATCAATTGCTGATCGCCAACCCAAGCCGGATAGCCAAGACCAATAACAGCAGCAGGCTTTTCAGCCTCTATAATTGCAGTCAGTTCTGCGACCTGCTTGCGGAGTGAATCAACAGACATAATACGCAGGGGAAGTTCTGCCGACTGTTGTGAAGCATCGGGCAGGCCAAACGAAAAAACTGAAAGCACTGCCGTTGTCAAAAACAAGGGCAAAGCAATAAGCCGATTGATACGAATACGTTCGGCCAGAAATGCGGCTGCAATTGGCAATGCCAGCCACATGCGCGAAAACGGATAGTGCAGATGTTCGCGACCATCGTGAAGTTTATTGATGCCGAGTGAAAACACGAGCACAAGCAGCAGTGCCGTTAATGCAAAAATCAAACTTCGCCTGCGCTGATAAATGAGCAACCAGCCGAGCAGAAAAATAAGCGGCAGCAGCAGCCACAAACCAGCATTGCCGGGCACAATCCAGCGCAGCCATTGGCTGATATGCGAAATTCCTTCAGCGAAATAATCGAATGTCCATTCGAGTCCCCATTTCGGATGCAGCAAACCACCCGGCTGCTGTTGTGCATGTTGCGTGATGAAATAATGTGCTGCAAAAAACGGTGCAGCACCGGCAAGATGCAGCAGATAAAATGCCGGTCGGCGAAAATGCTGTGTCAGTTCAACAGCACCGCAGCAAACAATAAGCGGAATTGTATTCGGATTGACTGCGGCAGCAACAGCAAACAGCACGCCCGAAAACAGCCACCGCAAACCATCGCGGCGAATGCGTTGAATAAACGGCCATGCTGCAAACAAAAACAAGCCGTTTACGAAACCCCTCGGCATTGCGGTTATCACAAACCAGCCCGAAGGCAAAAGCAGCGGCACAAGTAACCAGAGCAAAGCGCCGCCGTTTAGTTTCCGCCGCCGTGCATCAAAGGCAAAACTCAGGAAAGGCAGCAGCGACATAAACAGCGTAACCACCGGAAGCGCATATTCCGGCGTTACACCGAAAAACACCGGCAAAGCTGCCAGCCACGGTTCTATAAAATAGTTGTAGTCCTGTCCGTAAACAAAAGCCGGAATACTTTCGCCATGAGCCAGATCATTAGCTGCAAGCCAATATAATGACTGATCGTTATCGGTAATGCTGAAATTATACTGCCAAAGCGTTACACCACTGCGAATGAGCAGCAGCAATAAAACCGGCCAGAAAAACAATCTGTAATTCAGCATGTAAGACAATGGAAATGGAAAACAGGTAAAAATACGCATGTAAAACAAACGTGCATTATTCACCTTTGGCTAAAGCTGAGCTTTCCGGTAAAAGCTTTATAAACCCCAAAAAGCAAAAGGTGTCTGACCCTACGGACACCTTTTGTAATTTTCACCCTTCGGGGAGTGATGTCCCCTTCGGGAATGAGGAGTGTATAGTGTAAAATGATGAATGGAGTTACACATTCGCCCTCCACTTTACACTTTACACTCCCTTTATAGTTCTGGTTCTACAATTCTGTTTTTCACTGCAAACATGACAAGTCCGGCGGCGTTTTTGGAGCCGGTTTTTTCGAGCAGGTTATTTCTGTGACCTTCAACAGTGCGGACGCTGAGGAAAAGTTTTTCAGCAATTTCGGCGGCTGTGAATTCCTGACAAATGAGTTGCAGGATTTCTATTTCTCGTGCGGTGAGTCCGGCCGGAGCTGAAAGTGTTTTTTCACGCATACGGGTTTTGGTTTGTGTTCCGGCCCGCATAGCCTGAAGTGTAAGTTCATTAAAGTAAAAATCGTGCTCCATTACAAAGCGTATTGCTCTGCTGAGTTCATCAGGCTCAACAGTTTTAAGGAGATAACCATTTACGCCTTGTTCAACAAAGTGAATAATAAAGCGCTCTTCGTTATGAACAGTAAGCACGATTATTTTCATATCGGGAGCCATTGTGCGTACATGGCGGATCGCTTCAATACCGTTCATAACCGGCATATTGAGATCAAGAAGCAACACATTCGGAGCATGTTCCAAAACACGAAGCTGATCGAGAAGCTCTTTTCCGTTACTGGCTTCACCAACAACTGCAAGTCCTGACTGAGATTCGATCAGGGAGATGAGTCCGCGGCGAAAAAGCAGATGATCGTCGGCGATCATTACACGAATTGTTTCAGTTGTTGTCATACGGTAGGTAATTGAACGGTTATTTTAGTTCCTTTTCCGGGTGCCGAATTTACATTAAGTATTCCTGCTAAAATCTGAACACGACTTTCCATATTTAACAGTCCCAATCCGGCTTTAGCGTCTGACGGATTAAAACCGGTGCCGTTATCTGCATAGTAAAGTTCAACACCATTTTCAATTGTTCCCAGCCTTATATCTATTTCGCTTGATCCGCTGTGTTTAACAGCATTGCTGAGGAGTTCCTGCAAAATACGATAAAGCATGAGTTCCTTTGTTTTATCACTGAGCTTAAAATCGGCATCACCACTGTAGTTGATTTTCAGGCGGGTAATTGCTTCGGTTCGTTTGCAAAGTTCACCTGCGGCGTAACCGATACCAAAAACTTCGAGACCCGGAGGCAGCATATCGTAAGCAATGCGGCGCACGCTTTGCACAGCCGAGTCAACAACTTCTTTTCCTGTTCCGGCAATTTCCTGAAGTTCAACAGCAGCAGGAGTTCCGTTAAGCCGACTCAGCTGCATGCGCAAGGCAGATAAAGCTCCGCCAATTTCATCATGAAGATCCTGTGCAAAGCGGCGGCGTTCGTTTTCTACAGCCTGAAGCACGCCATCAAGCAACTGACGCTGATGATTGGCTTCCATAGCATACAGATCGGCCTGCCGCCGAAGATTCCGGCGGTGATAATAGACGATGAATAATATGAGAGTGCACGAAAGCACAAGCATAATCAGCGTGCCTGCGAAAAGGGTGACATAGATGGTGTCGGCTGCCGGGTTGGCCATAGCGCAGCGGTTATGAATATGTAATGAATAATGAGAATAAGATCGTGAAACGCCCAGCTAATTGAAAATACTTTTGATGATATATCAAGTACGTAACCACTTAGCAAAAACACAAAAAAACATCCTGAAAAATAGAACAGCAATGCAGTGCTTATCCAAAACATAGGAACTTCCTGAAGAGGAACAGCAGCAGCATCAGAAAAAAGGAGTTTACGAAAATACCAGATTGCAAATAGTACAATTATGAAACTTTCTGCCGCTCTTGCAAATCCGTTAAAACTCCATATCGACTGTACAAATAAAGAGTTTATAATACTCCCGAGAAGAAATACTATAGTTACGATTGACCAAACAGAAGGGGTAACAGGCTTCATCATAAATGGTCTGTACAATAATGCAACCAGCAAAAATTGCATTAAAGTATATACATGAAGAACTGGTAAATTATTTAGTCTGTATGCTCCAATTGTTCTTGATATTATTTCTCCTAAAACAGCTAAAAGGATATAAGCTGCAATCATCTTCTGCTCATATCGCTTTTCTGTTTTTCTAAACCACCAGAATACAGATACAATAAACGGCACAAGCACAAACCATGATGCAAATCGCATAACAAAAACAACGAGTTGATCAGGAATATGCATGTGCCGTTTTGTATTAATTATCAAGTTATTACTATGAACAAGGGAAAGCGTTTGGATTATACATAGGTCCATTACTACTGTCACATACAGTTGGGCATGGAACAGCAAAATCCCAAATTCCGCTGTTTGGACTTGAAGGATCAACAATATCAGCACCGTTGGCATCAACACCTACAATCATTCCATCAAAAACTTGTTTTCCGTTAACGGTATGCAGACCAAAATAAACACGGAAGCCAGCGGCATCAGAACCGAGACTTTGTACATCTTCCATCGAAAAGTACAATGCGCGGGTTCCGTTCAGTTCCGGATTTTCGGCCAGAAAATTTTGCCACGCCATAAGCATAGGACGGGCTGCATTTTCATCAGCAGTTGAGGGGCAATAGGGAATTTGATTACTCATTTTGGGTTCGTTTTAATGGTTTCAGGAAGCAAGATACCAGAGAGTACTGTAAAATAAAAGTGAAAACAGCAATCAGGTAGAAATACGTAATGTAAACGACATCCGCAGATAACAAAAAGCCCGGCAAAGAATCTTTGCCGGGCCTGAAAATGCTAATTACAGTTATTAATCCATTGTCTTCAATTCAGCCACAAGCTCTGTAAGTGCTTTCTTGGCATCACCAAAAAACATTGAACATTTCTGATCGTAAAACAGGAGGTTGTCGATACCGGCATAACCGGCACTCATTGAACGTTTGTTAACGATAATATGTTTTGCGCGATCTACTTCCAGAATCGGCATGCCGTAAATTGGCGATGCGGGATCTGATTTGGCTGCGGGGTTTACAACGTCGTTGGCACCAACCACAAGCACAACATCGGTCTGATCAAACTCAGGGTTGATGTCGTCCATTTCAACAAGCTTTTCATACGCCACATTTGATTCTGCAAGCAAAACGTTCATGTGTCCCGGCATACGACCGGCAACAGGGTGAATAGCGTACTTCACTTCTACTCCTCGCTCTTCGAGCAGCATTTCGAGTTCGTGAATTACGTGCTGAGCCTGAGCAACAGCCAAACCATAGCCGGGAACAATAACTACTTTTTTGGAGTAGTTCATCAGTACTGCGAGATCACTTACTCCAATATCTTTAATGCTGCCGTTTACATCTGCTGCACCGGCTGCAGAAGCTCCGCCGCCGCCAAATGCTCCGAAGATTACATTACTCAGCGGACGGTTCATGGCTTTACACATTTCAAGTGTAAGCAGTGTTCCTGCTGATCCAACGAGAATACCGCCGGTGAGCATTACATAATTATCGTAAAGGAAACCACCGAAAGCAGCTGCCAAACCGGTAAATGAGTTGAGCAGTGAAATTACAACCGGCATATCGGCACCGCCAATGGGAACGGTGAAAAGAATACCGTAAACGAGCGCAACTGCAAACAGTGCATACAGCATAATGTGTCCTTCGGGTGCTGCATAAACCATCCAGCCGCCAAAGCCTATAACACCGATCATTACAACTGTATTCACGATATTGTAGGCGGGCAAACGAATCGGCTTGTTCATGGTGCCGTTCAGTTTCAGATAGGCAATAACAGAACCTGAGAACGATACACTTCCGATAACCATACCGGCGATGATTGCAATCAATGCTCCGGTGCTGTTGAGATTGTGCTCATATTCCATTAACCCGATAAGTGCGGCGCATGCACCTCCCATACCGTTGAACATAGAAACAAGCTCAGGCATTTTGGTCATCTGCACTTTCTTGGCTGTCATCCAGCCGATGATTGTACCAAGACCGATAGCTCCGAAAATCAATCCGTAAATAATTGGAGATACGCCTATTTCAGTTGGAATGCCGTCGATGTATTCAACTTTATTCTCGTGCAGAAAAATGGTGCCGAGAATGGCAATAATCATACCTGCTGCACCAATAAGGTTACCGCGGCGGGCTGTTTTGGCATTGCCCATCATCTTCATACCGATGATGAACGTAACAGAACCGATGAGGTAGCAGATTTCGAGGAGGTGGTGTTTCATAACTGTGTCGGGAAATCAGCCGTTATTTTTTCTTTTTAAACATTTCGAGCATGCGGTCTGTAACCACAAATCCGCCAACCACGTTGAGTGTGCCGAGTAATACGGCCAGTGTACCGAGGATGAGTGCAAGAATGTTGTTCGGGTCAACGTTGAGCATTACGTGAATAGCGCCAACAATTACAACGCCGTGAATGGCGTTGGCTCCCGACATAAGCGGTGTATGCAGCACTGTAGGAACGCCGCCGATAACTTCGACTCCCACAAAAATGGAAAGAACTACGAAGTAGATCATTTCCTTGTGCTCATTAATGAAATTGAGAATGGTTTCCATGCTTAAACTATGTGTTGAGATCAGGCATTAACAGGTTTGGCTACCGAAGGATGAACAGCAGTACCGTTGTGAACGATAAGCGAACCCTTGGTTATCTCTTCATCCATTTCCCATTTGAATGCGTCTTTGTCTGCAAGATGCAGCAGCAGGGTTTGAATATTTTTTGCGTAGAGATCGCTGGCATTCATAGGCAGCAGCGAAGGAATATTGCTTTCGCCGATAATAGTAACGCCGTCTTTAACGATTGTTTTATTGAGTTCGCTGCCAACAACGTTGCCGCCTTGTTCAACTGCCATATCCAGAATTACAGAGCCGAAACGCATACTTTTTACCATGTCTTCGGTAACGAGCAGCGGTGCTTTGCGGCCAGGAATCAAAGCGGTGGTGATTACGATGTCGGCTTCTTTAACGTGTTTGGCTACGAGTTCCTGCTGCATTTTCAGGAATTCCTCGGAAACGCCTTTTACATAGCCGCCTTCAATTTTGATGGAAGCATCGCCTTTTACTTCGATGAATTTTCCACCGAGCGATTCAACCTGCTCTTTGGTTTCGGGACGTATGTCGGTTACTTCAACCACAGCGCCGAGACGCTTTGCAGTGGCAACAGCCTGAAGTCCGGCAACACCTGCACCGAAGATTACCACTTTGGATGGACGGATAGTTCCGGCCGCGGTGGTCATCATGGGCAGAATTTTGCCGATGGTATCAGCACAAAGCAGAACCGCTTTGTAGCCGGCAAGATTGGCCTGTGAGCTGAGTGCATCCATTTTTTGTGCGCGGGAAATACGCGGAACAGCATCCATCGAAAATGCAGAGATTCCAGCTTTTGCACAGGCATCAACAACATCAGGATTGGTTGCAGCCCACATAAATGAAATGAGGATTGCTCCGCGTTTCATTTGTGCAATTTCGGCAGGAGCGGGAGCATTTACGCTGAGTACAACATCAGCCTGAGCAAGAAGCTCGGCTTTGCTGTTCACAATTGTTGCTCCGGCTGCGGCGTAGGCTTCGTCGGCAAAAAATGAAGCGGTACCGGCTCCGGCCTCCGCAACTACTTCAAAACCTTTTTTGATAAGGTCTTTGACCACATCGGGCGTAAGTGCTACCCGGTTTTCCTTGAATTTGGTCTCTTTCGGAACTGCAAGTTTCATGGCAAAATTTTGGATCTGCTCCCCTGGTTTGGAACAGGACGGCCGAAAGTACGAATTTTTGCGGGTTCGGCAATCTAAAAACCCGAATGTGCGTGGTTTATACGGCTCGATTCAGAATTTCAAAAACAATTAATAAACAGTATTTTAGAAAAGTTTAATCGCGATGAATACCATTCATCAACCATATTTAAACAACCATTAATTTTTAATACGCTAATATTCCCTTCACCTTGATTGTTAATGTATTAATAACTGCAACAACACAATTATGATGAGTACTTCGGCACAACTTGCGCTGCATATCCGTCAGGTTCATTTTGGCGGAAACTGGACTGCATCCAACATGAAAGATTTACTCAAAGACGTAAGCTGGCAGGAAGCCACAACGCAGCTATATACACTCAATACAATTGCAACACTAACCTATCACATTAACTATTATATCTCAGCAGTTACCGAAGTCTTGCAGGGAAAAGCATTGAATGCAAAAGACGAATACAGCTTTTCACATCCGCCGGTTAAATCGCAACAGGATTGGGAAGAATTGATTACGAAAACACTCAGTGATGCCGAAGAATTTGCAAAACTTATTGAGCAAATTCCGGATGATAAACTTGCTGAAGATTTTACCGAGCGTAAATACGGAAGCTATCACCGTAATTTGCTTGGCATTCTGGAACACACGCATTATCACCTCGGGCAGATTGCTTTGGTGAAGAAGATTTTGCGTGAGAAAGATGCTGGTTAATTATCGCATCTGAACTTGATTAGCTTCGCACAACCCATCAAATGCTTTCAGATACACATCGCGCTGCGAAAGCACTGAATAGCGTGCAACAACAGTAGCCCGCGCCTCATCGCCAATTTGCTTCCGTAACTCAGGCGATTCAATCAGTTGCGAGATAATCTCGACCCATTCTTCGGTTTTCGCAGCTAAGTAGCCGTTTTCTCCGTGCCTGATGATTTCGGTATTCACTCCTACGGGCGACATAACCGCCGGAATGCCCGCAGCCATGTACTGTAAACCTTTCAAGCCACACTTGCCTTTGGTCCATTCATCATCTGGCAAAGGCATAATGCCGATGTCCATACTGCGCAGCAGTTCAGGCTCTCCGGCCGATGTCCACGGTGTGCCTGTGATTCCAAGTTCATCGTTTCTGTATGATGGATCACCAACTACTTTAAATCCGATGCGATTTCCGTAACGCTGCTGCAGAATGCGAAGCGCCGGAATTGCAAATTCGAAATGCTTGATTGTAGTTATACTGCCCATCCAGCCGATAATAACCGGAGCAGCGTTGTTTACTTCTGTTTTGGGCAGACAAACTTCTGTATCAATTGTAGAAGGAATGATTAAGATGTTTTTGTTGAATTGCCGTGCATAGTCGGCCAGATAAGCATTTCCGGCAAACACCAAATGACTGAGTGCAATAAGATCACTCGTTTTTTCGGGGCGTTTTAACCAGCCAAAACTTTTATTTGCTTCCGAAATATCGAGATGCCAGATAGCATCATCAAAATCATAAACCACTTTCGCACCGGAGCGGAAAAACTGCTTCTCAAACCAGGTAAAACGCAGCATCAAAGCTTCGCGGCAAACAAAAATAATATCCGCATTGCGGGCTTTCCGTAAATCGCGCCAGCGAACAAAAACTGATTTTATCTGTACGATTATTTTTTTCCAGAGATGCCCCGGCTGATAAAAAAACTTATCGTCATTTTCATTAATAAACCACGACAATTCACAGGAATAACCATTTTGTTCCAGCCAACTGAAATACTGTTCAAATCGAAAACGCTGATTGGGAGCGCGATCAGGGCGGTGACTGGCGATGAACAGAATTCGTTTCCTCGACATGGGGCAATGGCTTCAGACAGAAGTTCTATTTCCGGTTAAAGTAATTATCGTGACCGCTTCTGACTCGGCCAAAGATAACCAAAAGGGTGGAACAGGGATATTGCCCTGACTATCAGAAAATTGAATGACGATTCTTTATTTGCTTTGTAATCATTTTAGTTTTTTAACACCTGCCCATAAAATATTTTCGCGCATCTCTCCGACATAAGAATTAACTTTGAATTAAATTGATCTTCCTATATTTACCGTGTTCATGTTTCTTCAAACCACATCACGTTTTTTCATATTTCTGACACTCCTGTTTTTTGTAGGTGTGCACACAGGAGTAATGCGTTATGTGGCTGAAATGAGCGGTTGTGATACTGATGTTATTTGTATATTCTCTTTAGATACAGAAGAATCTGAAAAATCAGAAAAAGACGGTAAAGAAACTAAGGAAGCTATTGATGATATGATGCCTGGCATCACGCAATTACTTTCGATTACATCAATTCCGTCGAATAAATACTCTGGTTATTTATTTCATAACCAGATCATCAGTTTTACTGGCGATCCAACATCACCTCCGCCGGAGTGTTGATCATTATTTCCCCTCTGTTATTCTGAACTGAGGGCTTGTGCTGCTGCACATCATTTTCAAACCACCCACTTTATTATGAAATCATCAGCATTGCCGCTCAGCGGCAAACTGCGGGCCGATCTTCCTGCAGGTATTGTTGTCTTTTTTGTTGCACTGCCGCTGTGCTTAGGTATTGCACTCGCTTCGGGTGCTCCGCCTTTTGCAGGAATTATAACAGGTGTTATTGGTGGTATAATAACCGGTTTCATTAGCGGATCACAGTTGGGTGTGAGCGGACCGGCAGCCGGACTTACAACTATTGTAGCGGCAGCTGTTGCAGCATCAGGCAGCTGGGCACAATTTGTTCCTGCTGTAATTCTTGCTGGTGTTATTCAGCTGGTGTTCGGATTTATCCGTGCAGGAATTATTGCCTACTATTTTCCATCGTCAGTGATTAAAGGTATGCTGGCAGCTATCGGTATTACAATAATTCTGAAACAGCTGCCTCATGCGTTAGGTGTTGACAAAGACTGGATTGGAGATCTGGCATTCTGGCAAGCCGACGGCAACAATACATTTGGTGAAATCTGGAGTTCAATAGTTGAAGTAAACGACGGTGCATTGGTAATCTGCATCGTTGGCATATTACTAATGCTGCTCTGGGATACAAAATTCATCAAACGTATCAAGCCGCTCACACTTATTCCGGGTGCTATGCTGGCTGTGCTTGCCGGTGTTTTGCTGGTAGAAATATTGCCCAAATTGGGTAATCACTTTTTAATCAGCAATGATGCAAAGAACAATGTGTTTCACTTTGTAAATCTGCCAACGCCTAAAAATGCAGATGAATTTGCCGGGCTTTTCGGACTTCCTGACTTTGCGGCATTTGCAAGTATTGGAGTTTGGAAAACAGCATTCATCATTGCACTTGTGGCAAGCATCGAAACATTGCTTTGTCTGGAAGCAACCGACAAACTTGATCCCGAAAAACGTGTATCGCCGGCTAACCTCGAACTCAAAGCACAAGGCATTGGTAATATTGTAGCTGGTTTGCTTGGCGGACTTCCGATGACGCAGGTTATTGTTCGCAGTTCTGCAAATATTCAGGCGGGAGGCAAAACCAAATTGGCAACGATAACACACGGACTTGTGATGCTCGGCTGCGCGGTACTTATACCATCGTTGCTGAACAAAATTCCGAATGCCGCACTGGCCGCGGTACTTATACTTGTCGGCTATAAGCTTGCCAAACCATCGCTGCTAAAAGGCATGTACAAAGCGGGCTGGGATCAGTTTATTCCTTTTATCGTTACCATCATTGCAATTCTGTTTTCTGATTTGCTGAAAGGTATTGGTATTGGGCTTGTGGTGAGTATGTATTATATCCTTCGCGCTAATTTCAGAACACCTTATTTTATGAATAAGGAAGACACAACAGAGAAGCCGAAAGTAACAATACGACTTTCCGACAATGTTTCTTTTCTGAACAAAGCCAGCATACAGGAAACACTCGAAGAAATTGCAGATAATACAATACTCATTCTCGATGCAAGCAGTTGCACGTACATTGATTATGATGTAAAAGAAATAATTGAAGAATTCAGCAGTAAAGCTGCTGATAAGGGAATTGACTTCACGTTTATTCTCCCCGAAACAGTCCCCTACAAAGCCCCGGTATCAACGGGAGGGCATTAATTATTAACCAGATAATCAGAAAAATGAGAACACATAGCAAAGAAGAACTCGAAAAAATGACACCTTCGGATGCGCTCAAGATTTTAAAAGAGGGCAACAGCCGTTTCGTTGCAAATCTTGGCCGCGATCACGATCATTTGCAAATGGTGAATGAAACACGCGAAGGTCAATTTCCCTTTGCAATTGTATTGAGTTGCATTGACTCAAGAACATCAGCAGAATTTATTTTCGATCAGGGACTTGGAGATATTTTCAGTGTACGTATTGCTGGAAATGTGCTTAATGATGATATCATTGGCAGCATGGAGTTTGCCTGCGCAGTAATGAATTCGAAGCTGATTGTTGTACTTGGTCATACAAGTTGCGGAGCCATTAAAGGAGCCTGCAACGAATATCAGCTCGGGCATTTATCTAGTTTACTTGGCAAAGCCCGCCGTGCAGTTCATCAGGCGCGAAATGAAAATCTGATTAATGAAAACGATCCCCGTTTTGTAGATCATGTAGCCAAACTACACGTACATAATGTAACCGATGAAATTCTCATGCGCAGTCCAATACTTGATCAGTTATACAACGAAGGGAAAATCGGAATTGTGGGTGGTATGTATAACCTCGAAAATGGCGAAGTAAAATTCACTGATGAAAGGATACCTGCCACAGCAAAAAAAGATGATGCGAATAAACTCAGCGCATAATTTTGGGTACATAAATTAAGAGCCGTACCGAGAAAGAACAAACCACTGTACTTAAATCAAAAAAAATGTCTGTACTTACAGTAAGCGACAAAAATATTTTGCGCGAAATACTTGAAGGCAAACATGGTTCAATGGAATTTCGCTGGGAAATTGCGGCTTTTATAACTGGTATTGAACAAGGGAGTAATGGGTTATCAGGGATAACACAAACAATTTCAAAACACCTCCGTGTTATACACCATATTGAAGCGTCAGGAAATGAAACATGGGAAGATCAGCTGGCACGGTTATCCGAACAACGGAAACAAACATGGGAGAACCTGTTTGCTGTTGTGGTTCGGGAGCTGCTTTAAACGTAACCATGCAGTAAATTTCTATTACGCATCCAAAACGCTTCTAATCAAGGTGTGTTGAAGGTCATATCCAAAGGTGATTTGGGAAAAACACAATGCAGCATAAATGCTCAAGAGGAAAAAAGGTGATACAGAAATTTTGAGAGGTGATTTCTAAATAAAGAGCCGCACTGATTATTTAGTGCGGCTCTTTATCATACATTTTGAGTCCGGCAGCAAGTCGGTTGATGGCTTTGGCCATTCGGTTTACTTTGGTTTCTTCTTTTTTCGCATCATAAATCCAATTCACATAAAACTTCTTTTCACTTTGCGAAAGCTTTGTGTAAAACTGTAATGCTGATGGTTCATCTTGCAGGCAAATCAAAAATTCTTCAGGTGTTTCAAACTCACTGCGATCAATATACAATTCAATATTCACCTGATCGCCTGCTTTTTTCCTAATCAGTTTTCTGATTTCTGCTTTAACAGGCAACATATACAACCCGTTACCCATAGGCATCAGGCTTAATCGTTTCACTTCATAATTATCAATAAATCCAATTATCCTTAAAAAACCAAAAGGTGTTTTCGGTTTATCGAGATGCGGAATCCGGATAAATGTCCAGCCTCCTTTTCCGTCAAATTTTTCAAGAAGAAATCTTCCTTTAACAATAGGTTTCTCTTTTTTCATTGCCCGAAAATTAATGAAACAACCTTAATACCTGTCCAAAACACCTGTAATTTGTCGCATTATACATTCAGGCAAAAAGAAAAATGATTTACATTTGTCGGATGATAATTTAATCCGACTTCCGATAATAATTTCGATTATCATTTTCGAAATTCAATCATTACCAGTAAATATTCGCTGGTTAACGATTGACAGCTAAGCCTTTAAAATTACTTATTCTGCTTCAGTTGCTGCAATGCACACTGGTGCATATTTTCTGTTTGTTACATTATGGAACAGTCTAAACTCAAAAAGTTCATTTCACTTGTTCGCTTATCAATTGTTGGAGGCGAGCAGGATTTTACAGAAGGCAGTATTCGGCGAGCCGTTTTTCTTCTTGCCGTTCCAATGATTCTGGAATTAGGTTTCGAGAGTGTTTTCGCGGTTGTTGATATGTTCTTTGTCGGGAAACTAGGTGAGAATGCAATTGCAACTGTTGGGCTAACCGAAGCTGTGGTTACACTTGTTTACTCGCTGGCCATTGGTTTAAGTACTGCAGCAACAGCAATTGTAGCGCGCCGAATTGGCGAGAAAAATCCGGAAGCTGCTGCTCATGCAGGTTTACAATCAATACTTATTTCACTGGTATTTTCTGTTGTAATAAGTATTGCGGGAATCATTTTTGCTGAAGATATTTTGCGGCTCATGGGTGCTTCGGAAGAAGTAATCAGAGATGGCAGCAGCTTCACTCAGATTATGATGGCCGGGAATACTGCGGTGATCTTCCTTTTTCTGATCAACGGAATTTTTCGTGGTGCCGGCAATGCAGCGATGGCTATGAAAAGCCTGTGGTTAGCCAGTGTGCTGAACATTATCCTTTGCCCGATTTTTATTCACTTTATGGGATTAAAAGGCGCAGCAGTAGCAACTGTTATCGGTCGCAGCACAGGAGTAGTTTATCAGCTCTGGCAACTTTTCAAAGGCAAAGGATTATTGAAAATGAATTTCAAGAACATAAGCCTTGACTGGGAAATTATACGGAGCATTCTGAAAATTGCCTGGCCGGCTACATTTCAATTTATCATAGCCAGCGGAAGCTGGATAGTGCTGGCACGTCTTGTTGCAGAAACAGGTGGCACCACAGCTTCTGCAGGTTATCAGATTGCGATACGGAATGTTGTGTTTTTCATTCTCCCGGCTTGGGGATTAAGCAATGCAGCGGCAACACTGGTAGGCCAAAACCTCGGAGCGGGTAAACCTGAACGTGCACAACAAAGTGTATTTCTTACGGCAAAGTACAATGCAATTTTCATGAGCTTCGTAATGCTGCTGTTCATTTTCTTTGCAGAGTTCATCATCGGTATCTTCACCAACGATCAGGCAGTTGCAGCCTACGGAGCAACTGCGTTGCGCATCATCGGAACTGGCTACATTTTTTACGGAATCGGTATGGTAATGACACAGGCATTGAATGGCGCAGGAGATACACGTTCGCCAACAGTAATCAATTTTGTATGCTTTTGGTTGTTTCAGATACCGCTGGCACTGGCGCTGGTAAAGTTGTTTGATACGGGTGTTACCGGAATATTCGTTGCAATTCCTGTTGCAGAAACTGCAATTGCATTACTTGCCTTCTGGTGGTTTAAACGCGGGAAATGGAAAACGCTGAGTGTGTAACTCATTTTACAATTGAGTAAAACCACTCGGCAAGCGCATGATAAATGCGGATACCGATAATTACATTGAACGGAAATGTAATGCCGAGTGCAGAAGTTAAATACAGTGTAGGTTTAGCCTGCGGAACTGCAATTTTCATGGCGGCCGGTGCAGCGATATAAGATGCGCTGGCCGCCATTGTTGCCAGCACTACTGCTCCGCCCAAAGAAAGACCAGTTAGCCACGCAACAAGAATACCGAGCATTGCCGAAATTATAGGCATTGTAATTCCAAAGCCGAGTAAAAAAGGTCCTACTTTTTTAAGCAGTCGTGTTTTCTCGGCGGCTACAATGCCCATTTCAAGCATAAAAATGGCCAGAAAACCTTTAAAAAGATCAAAGAAAAAGAAATTGAGTGTTTTGTTATCTGTATAAGCTGTAACCCATCCAATAAACAATCCACCCAAGAGAAGCAGAATTGTTTTTCCAAACAAAACCTCGTTCACTAACTTCCCGACTTTTATGGGCTCCTGCCCTTTTCTCATCCTTGCCATAGCTACACCGGTTGCTATAGATGGAATCTCAAGAAGTACAAGAAGAACAGTACAATATTCTTCGTATCCGAGTTTTTGTTCACTCAGGTAGTTAAGAACTACTGCAAAAGTAACCGCACTAACAGAGCCATAGTGTGTTGCAATCGCTATCGAATTATTCCTGTCGAAACGCCCTACCTTATGAAGAATAAGATAAGCGAGGAATGTAATCATAACACCCAGAAATACTGTTCCTATTGCAGGAAGCCAAAGATCTGATGAAGCGTTTTTATACAGTTCAATTCCACCTTTAATACCAATTGAAAGCAGAAGATAAATACTGAGTGTATTGTGAAAAGATTGCGGAATTCGGAGATCCGACTTGATAAGCCCGGCGAATACTCCAAGCATGAAGAACAAAACAACAGGATCCAGAAGCTGTATTATACCCAAAATTTCGGCGAAAGTAGAATAAATCAACCTCGGGTGTCGCTGGCATTACCTCCCTTTAATACGTTTTTAACAGCAACTCATCAGTTCTCAGGAGTGAGTATTCATTTGTACCGACGATGAATATGTAAATCATCTGCTTCACTTTTGGTAATATTTTTTCTTTGAAATGGATGCTCCAAAAGTATTTATCAGTTATTCCAGAAGCGATGTACGCTTTGCACGCGAACTGAAATGCCGAATTAACAAATCGGCTGGCGATGCCTGGCTTGATTTGGATGAAATTAAGCCGGGTGAACATTGGCCGGATAAAACATTATCCAAACTCAAAAATGCAGATTACGCATTGCTTGTGCTTTCTCAGCAGTCGGTAAACAGTAATGGATTTGTTCGTGAAGAATTTCTGGCAGCCATAAAAGAAATGCAACGACGTAAAGGTGATTACATTTTGCTTTTCAAAACCGACGATTGCGAAATTCCTGAACCACTTCGTAAAATTCATTGCGTCGGAATGCGTGATAATGGTATCGATCAAATTATTCATGCAATGGGGTTGATCCCGGTAAAGCCATCAAAATGTAAAAGCAATTTAGGTGTATGGCTGACAATACTGGCACTTCTGGCTTTATTGACAACTGCATACTGGTTACTCTCTCCGGTATAAATACCTGATTTGAAACTGCTATAGTTGTTGAAAGGATTGATTTATTTTTCTTTGATAAACACCAATCAAAGAAATATCATGAAAAACCTGTTTCTCGGAATTATCCCTGTAATGTTCTTGCTTACTGCCTGCCCGTCGAAGCCAGCAGAAACGGTTACAACTGCGGAACCAACATTCACCTATACCATAACAACTGATCCGCAATACCTCAACTTGCCTGCATTACAGTCGTGTGCATTTTGTGAAACTGCTGATGCATGGTTGTTTATTGGCGGCCGCACAAATGGCTTTCACGCTTTCCCGCCAGCCGACAGCACTTTCCCGCGCAAAAAAGCCAACAAGTGGATTTATGCTTACACACTTGCCACCAACAAGCTCGACAGCATGAGTGTTGAAAATCTACCGGCATCGCTTGTCGATCAGTTTTCATTTACCAATTTGCAGCACACACAGGTTGGCGATTATCTCTATCTCTGCGGCGGTTACGGTGCAACGTTTTCATCGGCCAACGACACTACCTTCCGCACCGATAGTACATTCTCACGCGTAAGCGTTTCACAAATGATTGCTGCTGTGCAAACCGGAAATGAAGCATTGCTGCAAGCCTCTGTAGTTTATGATCCAACGCCAAATGTGTTTGTATGTGCAACCGGAGGCGAACTATTTAAATTTAACGATCGTTTTTACTTGGTTGTTGGCCATCGTTATCAGGGAGCTTACGGAGCCTCAACTTCAACACAGAACTATCTTGATGGTGTGCATTCGTTCACCATTAATGAAACGGCAACAAGCATTTCGCTTGTACCTGCAAGTTTTAAAATCATTTCCGATACTATTGGCGGAGTACTCTCTGATACCAACACCCAATTCCGTCGCCGCGATTTAGTGGTTTCTGCCGGAATTCAAGCAAACGGAAAAGCAGGAATTTCTATTTATGGCGGTGTATTTACTTCGGCAAACGGAACCCCGTTTACACATCCTATTTATCTGAGCATTGACGGCTCAACAGCAACTTACGCAGTAGATCCGTTTAACCAGCGCAGTAATAACTACTCGGCAGCCAATGTTGCACTTTACAGCAAGTCGGCCAATAAAATGTACACCACAATTTTTGGCGGCATTGTAGAAAATGAAGCTGATTCCAGCAATGCAAGCTTCACCCGAAAAGTACTTACACTTAAACACGATCTTACAACAAATACAACCAGCGACAAAGTTGAACCTGTTGAACTGACAACAGCCAATAATTTCTACTATGGTGCCGAAAGTATGTTCATCAAAAGCAGAAACATTCCGCTGTATGATACTGATAAAGGTATCATTGATCTCGACTCGCTGCCGGCCAATCAGCCTGTTGTAATTGGCCGTATCTATGGCGGAATTGTAGCATCGGTGTCTAACAACAACACCTATCAGACCTCACACAGTGCAGCCAGCAGCCATGCTTCGCGTCAGGTGTTTTTAGTTTCAATTACCAAAAATGCTCCTGTTGCAGAAAAAAAGTAACAGCCGCACACTGTTACGGCTTTTCAAAAAGCGGTTGTATGGTTTTGGTAATCATCAGCTATTGAAATAAAAACAGGCCGTCTCTGAAAGTTGAGACAGCCTGTTTTTTTGTGATCCCGACAAGAATCGAACTTGTATCAAAAGTTTAGGAAACTTCTATTCTATCCGTTGAACTACGGGACCTTTTATTGTTGCAAATTTACAACAAGTCTCTGATTGTAATTTCTTCAATTCTTATTTGCCTCGTAATACGCCTGCGCAGCAGCAATGTATTTTGCTTTCTGCTCCGCAGTATTGAAACCTGCTTCAAACGAATTAATCACCAACTGCAGCACATCTTCTTTTGTGAGATTGAGCGCCCGGGCAGTTTCCAGATAATTCTCATTCATATATCCGCCGAAGTAAGCAGGGTCATCAGAATGAATGGTGGCTTTGATTCCAAGATCAAGCATTCGTTTTACCGGATGCTGCTCCATGCGCTCAATTACACGCAATGCTACATTAGAAAGCGGACACAACGTAAGCGGCATTTTCAAATCTACAAGACGTTGTACAAGTGCAGCATCATCCAAACACTGGTTGCCATGATCGATGCGTGAAACGTGCAGCAGGTCGAGTGCTTCGTGAATGTACTCGGCAGGGCCTTCTTCACCGGCATGTGCTACAGTAATGAAACCTGCTTCGCGCGAAGCGGCGAACACACGCTCAAATTTTGAAGGCGGATTTCCTTTCTCCGAAGAATCCAAGCCAACAGCTACAATTTTGTCTTTGTGTCGAATGCCGTGCTGCAAGGTTTCAAATGCCGATTCTTCACTGAGATGGCGCAAGTACGACATGATGAGCAGTGAAGTGATACCAAGCTTTTCACGCGCATCACCAAGCGCACGCCAGATGCCGTTGATCACCGTATCAAATGCCACACCGCGATCTGTATGCGTTTGCGGATCGAAGAAAATTTCAGTGTGAATGACATTCTGCTCTTTGCATTTCAGCAGATACGCCCACGTAAGATCATAAAAATCTTGCTCGTGCAACAACACTCCTGCTCCTGCATAGTAAATGTCCAAAAAATCCTGCAGGTTGCTGAATTTATAAGCTTCATGCACCTCAGCAACTGATTTGTATTTCAGTGTAATGTTGTTGCGCTGCGCAATGGCAAACATCAACTCCGGCTCAAAAGAACCTTCGATATGCAAATGCAATTCCGATTTCGGAATGTTGGTGATGAAGTGTTCGAGTGTTGTCATTGGTTTATCGGTATTCAAACTTAACACGGTTAACGATAATTCCATTTTGATCGAAATACACTTTCTCTTCCATCAATCCTTCCTTATTGTATTTCGTGACTATTCTACCACCCTTTACGTTCTCGAAAGCAATTCCATAATTATACCCGGTAGATGTCCTTGTTACAAATGCTGTATCTGTATTAGTCTTCATGCAACTTACCAGAACAGTATCATCATTCGAATTTAATTTATAGTAACGGTATCCTTTATCAATGTACGTATAACCCTCAGCATAAATAATTCCACCATTTACATCGAATCGTCTTTCTATAATCAATCTGCCCCTTTTATCATAATTCCATGACATTGATTTATAATATTTCTCTCCGCTCAGCTTGGTATATAGAACACTATCATTCCCATTCACATCTCTGAATCTGTGTTGTCTGACCAGCGTATCACCTTCTTTGTTAATTTGGTAATAATATAAAATTTTATGATCAGCTTGTTCCTGATAGACAATCCGCCCCTCTATTTCTCCATTTTTATTTCTCTGATAAGAAGTAATAATAAGTCCATTCCCGGAAACCTCTTTATTGGTTTGTGATGTGATATTTCCCAAAGTATCATAAGAAATATGACCAATCAATATGCCGGCAGAACTATAACGATCTATTCTGTGTCCCTGATTAACAATTCTGCCTTCATTATATTGAAATGCGTAGATTTCACAGGTATCATATCCCGCTCTGGCCATTAGTGTACTCTGTTCCTGACGCTGTGCATTTAGCGGAAACATCAACAATTTAAAAAAGAGCAAGACTGTAATAATCCGGCAATATATTCCCTTTTGCAATTTACTCATCTCACCGTACTCCCATTATTCACATTCCCTGAAGCCGGAACTACAAAGCTCAATTCACCGGCAGCATTCTCAGCCATCAGAATCATGCCTTGTGATTCGACACCCATCATTTTGCGCGGGGCAAGATTAACGAGTATGGTTACCTGCTGTCCGATGATATTTTCAGGAGCAAAGTATTTGGCAATGCCCGAAAGTACCGTGCGGGTATCAAGGCCGGTATCAACGGTAAGTTTGAGCAGTTTATCGCTTTTCGGAACACGCTCGGCTGCTGTAATTGTGCCGATGCGAATATCCATTTGCGAAAACTGATCGAATGTGGTTTCTGGTTTTGCAGGTTCCAAAGCTGCGGGTGTTATGATTTGAGGAGCTTCTGAAGTTGCTGTCTTTCCCGCTTCGCGGGCTTGCTGCGCAAGCTCATCAGCTTTCTTCTTTTCTTCCAGCTCTTTGCGAATCACATCTAATTTTGCAAGTTGTTTTTCGAGCAACGCTTTATCAACTTTCGCAAAAAGCATTACCGGCTCACTCAGCTGATGTCCGGCTGCAAGCAGATTTGTACTCAGTGCATTGTTCCAGTTCAGCGCTCCGATGTTGAGCATGCGCCGCAATTTTTCGGCTGTAAACGGCAGGAACGGCTGACACAAAATGCTCAGACTTGCACACACCTGCAGCGAAACATTGAGAATAGTTTTCACGCGCTCAGGATCAGGATTTTTCCACGGCTCGTTATCAGAAAGGTATTTGTTGCCGAGTCGTGCAAGCCCCATAAGCTCCTGCTGCGCTTCGCGGAATTTGTAGTTTTCAATTGCAGCTCCAATGCGCACCGGAAACTTTGCAATGTCTTCAAGCAACAACAAATCTTCGCGTGTATATTTCTCGGCCGACGGAACTTTGCCAGCGTAGTTTTTATGCGTGAGCACCATAGTGCGGTGCACAAAATTGCTGAACACTGCTGTTAATTCATTGTTCACACGCGCCTCGTAATCGGCCCAGGTGAAATCGCTGTCGCTGGTTTCCGGACTTGTCGCAGTAAGTACATAGCGCAGCTCATCTTGCTTGCCGGGCATTTCTTCGAGGTACTCGTGCAGCCAAATTGCCCAGTTGCGTGAAGTCGAAATTTTATCGCCTTCGAGATTCAGAAACTCGTTGGCCGGAACATTATCGGGCAGCACATAGCCTTCATGCGCCATAAGCATGGCCGGAAAAATGAGGCAATGAAAAACAATATTGTCTTTGCCGATGAAATGTACAAGTTTGGTATCAGCATCTTTCCAGTAAGGCTCCCACGCATTGCCGAGCGGCTTTCCGCCGTAGCTGAGTGTTTTGCGCGTTTCGGGTTGTTCAAACCATTCTTTTGATGCAGTGATGTAACCAATCGGCGCATCAAACCAAACATACATTACTTTGCCCTCGGCATTAGGCAGCGGAACGGGAACGCCCCAGCTCAGATCGCGTGTCATGGCCCGCGGGTGCAAACCTTGTTTCAGCCACGAGCGGCATTGCCCGCCTACATTGGTTTTCCACTCGGGATGTTTGCCAATGTATTCGTCCAACTGCTGCTGCATCTGATCGAGCGGAAGAAACCAGTTGGTGGTTTCTTTTTTTACCGGCGGTGTACCTGATAATGCTGAATGCGGATTTATTAATTCATCAGGACTGAGATCAGAGCCGCATTTCTCGCATTGGTCGCCGTAAGCTTTCGGGTTTGCGCAATGCGGACAGGTGCCTACAATGAAACGATCAACCAAAAACATTTTGGCCGTTTCATCATAGTTCTGTTCAGTTGATTTTTCTGTGAAATAACCTTTGTTGTAAAGTGTGGTAAAAAACTCAGACGAAAACTGATGATGCACAGGCTTGCTGGTACGCGAATAAATATCGAATTCGATACCGAAATCTTTGAATGATTTATCAATTATCTGATAGTAATGATCGACAACTTCCTGCGGCGATTTGTGTTCCATGAAACCACGGATCATAATCGGCACGCCGTGTTCATCGGTACCACTTACAAAAAGTACATCTTCGCCTTTGAGGCGGAGATAACGCACGTAAGTATCAGAAGGCAGGTAACAGCCGGCCAGATGTCCGATATGTATTGGACCATTGGCATAAATAAGCGCGGCAGTAACTGTGTAACGTTTGGGTTGCGACATATATTCAGGTAAAATGGGAACAAAGATAGCAAAACCGGCCGCAATGCCGCATCCGTAAAGCGTTTGGGAGTTACGTTTTTATTGCCGGAATTATTACGATTTTTGAGGAAAACCGAACACATCAGCAATGATTGTCCCACCTTACCTCAAAACAGGCGATAAAATTGCCATTACGGCACCTGCACGTAAAATAAGTCGCGAAGAAGTTGAAACAGCAGCCACTGTGCTGCGCACTGCTGGTTTTGATGTGGTTTACAGCGAACAGCTTTTCGGTGAAGAACATCAGTTTTCGGGCAGCGATGCTGAGCGTGCTGCCGATTTTCAGCACTGGCTAAATGACAAAGATGTGCGCTGCATTATGAGTGCCCGCGGCGGCTACGGATCACTGCGCATTATTGATATGCTTGATTTTTCAGCCATGCGCAGCAACCCAAAATGGATTGCAGGTTACAGCGATGTTACCGTATTGCACAGCCACCTGCAGAAGCTCGGATTTGCATCACTGCATTGCACAATGCCCATTAATTTTGCCCGAAATCCCGAATCGGTGCAGACGATGCTTGATGCACTTACCGGCTGCGCACTCGAATACATCTGCGAAAACACCTCCGGCATTGCAGGCCGCGCCGGAACTGCCGATGCAGTAATTACAGGCGGAAACCTCTCGCTGCTGTATGCACTGAAAGGCAGTATTTCTGAAGCTGATACGGCAGGCAAAATTCTGTTTATCGAAGACCTTGATGAATACCTGTATCATATCGACAGGATGATGCTGAGCCTGAAGCGTGCCGGGGTATTCAGCAATTTGGCCGGATTAATTGCAGGCGGAATGAGTGATATGAAAGACAACACCGTTCCGTTCGGGCAAAGTGCCGAAGAAATTATCAGAAATACTGTAGCCGAATACAACTACCCGGTTGTTTTTGGGTTTCCGGCCGGGCACGAAGCCCGGAATCTGGCGCTGCGGCTAGGAACACAGGTGTCGTTGCAAACCGACGGTATCCAAACCGTTCTGCTGCAAACATCTGCTGCTGTTTAAGGATAAATCAGAAAGTGTATCGGTAATTAAAAGGAATTTCCTATAATTGAAGCAAATCTTAACCAGAAATCATGAAAAAGTTTTATTCGCCGCAACTGCTGTAGTTGCACTCCTCTTCACTTCATGTGGCCCCACACAAGATGATGCCATTAAGTACAACGATAAAATTGTTGACCTGAGTGATAATGTAAATGACATGTCTGATAAAATGGCCGATCAGCTTGATGGCCATAATCTGGATACGCTTAAAATTACTTACACCAAATTTGCCGCATCAATTAAATCAGCACTTGCTGAATGCGAAAAAATGGGACCGCTCGAAGAGGAAGACAAAGCTTATCACGAAGCAACACTTGCTCATTTCCGCAACATGAACAAACTTGTTGACGGTGAAGTAAAACGAATTGTTGATGCTACAGTTAAATTCTCCAACTCTGATGTTGAAGCTACAGATGAAGAAATTGCAGCACTCGAAAAAGACATCAACACCTACGATACAGAATCGCAGAAAACAATGGATGGTCTGAAGGCTGCACAAAGAGTATTCAGCAAAAAGTGGAATTTCGATCTCCGCTAATCATTTTAATTTGTAATGAAAAAGCTGCTTCGTCATCGGAGCAGCTTTTTTATTGGGTTCAATAAACCTTTTATTAATTACGTCATCAAAGAGGCTGGGACGATTTTATGTCTCAAATGTTACAGTATTTCATAAAATTATCCGGCATAAGAATTGCCTGTATGGATTTAAATAATCTGCATTATCTTCATCTACCAATATCATTACAATGAAAGCACAGGCATTGAGCAGAAAGGAATTGCAGCATATTATGCTGAGAGCCGGGTTCGGACTGAAACCTTCTGAAATTGGCAGGTTTGATGGAAAAACTCGCGAGGAGGTTGTGGAATTGCTGTTTAAAGATTCGGAAATTAACCAACCGATACTTTACATACAGCGTCCCGATACCAAAGACAACGGAGAAGTATCGTCGCTCAAGACATTGCTGATGATTCTCAAATCAAAAGAAGATACGGAGAAACTTAACCTTGCCTGGATCGACCGGATGGGTGTTGCCCGTGCTGTGCTGCGCGAAAAAATGACGCTGTTCTGGCACAATCATTTTGCAACAGGCACTGCTTTTGCCTGGCTCATGCAAGTACAGCATAATACACTTCGCGATAATGCGCTGGGTAATTTTCGTAAAATGCTGCATGCAGTTGCAAAAGATCCGTCGATGATTATTTACTTAAATAATCAGCAAAACAAGAAAAAAGCTCCCAACGAAAATTTTGCCCGTGAAGTAATGGAGTTATTTACACTGGGGGAAGGAAACGGATATACTGAAAACGATATTAAACAAGCTGCCCGTGCTTTTACCGGCTGGACAGTGAACATGAAAGGCGAATATGAGTTTAAAGTTGCCGATCATGATGAAGACGAGAAAACTATTTTTGGCAAAACAGCACGATTCAGCGGCGAGGATGTTTTAGAAATGCTGCTCGAACGCAAACAAACCGCGAACTATGTTTGCCGCAAACTGTATCGCCTTTTTGTTAATGCAAAAATCAACGAAGATCAGGTTGCTGAGCTTGCCAAAATCTTCTACGATTCAGGCTATGATATTTCAAAAACCATGCGCTATATGTTTATGGCTGATTGGTTCTACGATGCGAAAAATATTGGCTGCATCATCGCTTCACCTACTGAACTTTTGGTGCGCTACAAACGCCTGCTGAAATTAAGCACCGAAGACAAACAAGTGCTTGCTTTGCAAGATGTTCTCGGTCAAACACTTTTCTTCCCCCCAAACGTTGCCGGCTGGAAAGGCGGACGCAACTGGATCGACAGTCTTTCGATGCTGTACCGTGTGCATTTACCAACTGCAATCATCGAACAAGGCACTGCGACTATAAAACGCCGTCCGGCATTCGAAGAAAAAAATAACGGAAAAGGAAAAGAAGAAAAGCGTATCAATATCCGCTCCGACTGGAGTGAACTTGTGCAACACTTCAAAGCATCATCTGATCTCACCGGCGATGTAATCCGCTTCTTTATTCAATCGCCCGAAATGCGGATCGACAAAAAAGCAATTGAATCGGTAGTTGATTCCTCAACTCCTGAACGACGAATTATCACAACCATTGCAGCAGTCATGAAACTGCCCGAATTTCAACTTATCTGATTGATCCATGGGAACGTATTCAAGAAAAGATTTTTTGCGTTTGAGCGGATTAGCTTCTGCCTCATTGCTGTTGCCCAACTTCCTGAAAGCCGCTACCGAAGCCGATGTTCAGCGCAAGCTGCTGGCCGGAAATACAAACGGCCGCATCTTAGTTGTGATTCAGCTATCGGGCGGTAACGACGGGCTGAATACACTTGTGCCTTACGGTGATGATCTGTATAACAGCAACCGCCCTGCAATTGGTTTAAGCGGAAAAGAACTCATCACTATTGACAAGCATTTTGCATTTAACGGCGCTATGAAAGGGCTTGCCGATTTGCACATTGCCGGGCATTTAGCCATGCTCAACAGTGTTGGCTATCCGAACCCGAACCGCTCGCATTTTCGGTCAACCGATATCTGGCAAAGTGCAAGCGGTGCTGATGTAAATCTCAGCACCGGCTGGATTGGCCGCTATCTTGACTCGTGCTGCTCGGGACAAGCGCTGAAACCGCATCTTGCACTCGAAGTTGACGAAGTACTGAGCATGGCGCTGAAAGGCGAAAAAGCCAGCGGCATTGCAGCAGGCAATCCGAAACGTTTGCATTCACTCAGCAACGATGCATTAGTGCGCAAAACCGCTGCGGCTTACGTTCCGCACAACCACGGCCACGAGCATGATGAACACAATGTGGAATACCTGCACAAAACATTGGCCGAAACCATTCAAAGTGCCGACTACCTTCACAACCATGCAGCAGGTTTTAAATCGAAACGCATTTATCCGCAGCACGAATTTGGCCGGCAGATGAAAATGATTGCCGAGCTGGTTCGGTCGGAAAGCGAAACCACAATTTATTATGTATCGCTTCCCGGTTTCGATACGCACGTATCGCAGAACGGACAGCAAAACCGGTTGCTCGGCGTTTACAGTGATGCGCTGAAGCAGTTTGCCGAAGACCTGAAAGAAGGTGGTCGCTGGGACGATACTGTTGTGATGACTTTCTCCGAATTCGGCCGCCGCGTGAAGCAGAATGCAGGCAAGGGCACCGACCACGGAACGGCAAACGTATTGTTTCTTGCCGGCGGAAGTCTAAACAAAAAAGGCATCCTGAACGAAGCACCCGACCTCAAAAACTTAGACAACGGCGATTTGATCTACAAAGTAGATTTTCGTGAGGTGTATGCTACACTGCTGGAGAAATGGCTGAAGGCAGATGCAGCTACGGTGCTTGGGGAGAAGTTTCGGGTTTGGGATTTTGTGTAGTAATCGCGGTTACTTAAACTCAATCGCCAACTGATCCGGCAACTGCCTGAAACTTTTACGGTGATGCTCTGTAAGCCCGTACAGCATAATTGCTTCACGATGCTTGAGTGTTCCGTAGCCTTTATTGCTTAACCAGTTGTAATGCGAGAATTTTTCGTGCAGCGCATCCATGTAATCATCGCGATGCGTTTTGGCGAGGATGCTTGCGGCTGCGATGCTTTTGTACTTTGCATCGCCGCCAATGATGCAGACGTGCGGAATGCCCGGATAAGCCGGCTTAAAACGGTTGCCGTCGATCAGCAAAAGTTCGGGCTGCGTGCTGAGTTGTGCAATGGCTTTGTGCATCGCTGCAAACGAAGCGCGGAGAATGTTGAGTTCATCAACTTCATCAACACTCATGCTGGCAACAGCCCAAGCAATAGCTTTTTCTTCGATCAGCGGACGAAGCTCGCGCCGCTGTGCATCACTCAGCTTTTTCGAATCGTTGAGCAGCGGATGTTTGAAATCATGCGGAAGAATTACTGCTGCTGCATACACAGGTCCGGCCAAACAACCGCGCCCGGCTTCATCGCAGCCGGCTTCGGTGAGTTCGGTTTGGTAGCGGGTTTTAAGCATCGGGGTTAGCGCATTGTTCTATGCTGTTCCAAATTATTTCAGCCGAACGCTGCCACGAAAAATGCTGCGTGCGAATTGCTGAACGCTGCTTGAGTTGTGTACGCAACTCTTCATCGCAATCAATACGCTGAAGCGCGGCCGCAATTTCATTTACATCAAACGGATTGGCATACAATGCAGCATCGCCGGCCACTTCGGGCATTGAAGTAACATTGGCAGTAAGCACAGGCACATTGCAAGCCATTGCTTCCACAATCGGAATTCCGAAGCCTTCGAAATACGGAAGATAAGTAACAGCATGCGCTGCGGCTGTTATGCGTACAAGCTCTTCATCGGTTAATCGGCCGGTAAATACAATGTCTGATTTCTCCGGCAGCTTTGCGATTAATTCATCCAGCGCATGATATTTCCAATAAGGCGCACCGGTGATCAGCAACTTAGTTGAGGTTGTATGCTGCTGCTTGTACTGCACAAATGCTTCAACCAACCGCACTAAATTTTTGCGCGGATGCAACGCTCCTACAAATAGAAAATACGGAGCTCCGCTGCTGAACTGATCGCGCACGATTTTCACTTCATCGGCATTCATAGGCTGAAATGCTTCTGACGCGGCATTATACACCACATCAATTTTAGAAGCATTAACTCCGTAGCGCGAAACAATATCGTTTTTCGAAAACTCGGAAACGGTCATTACCCGTTTTCCTTTCTGTGCGTAAAGCGGAAAGTTTTTCCGATACCATTTCGAGTAACGTGCCGAAAGATCTTGCGGATAATGCTCGAAATTGAGATCGTGAATAACCGGAAGACAAGGCGTTTTAGTTTTCAGGGGCAGAAAACCATCGGGCGAAAAAAACACATCCGGCTGCAGATCACGCAACACGCCCTGCACCGACCAGTTCAGCCAAAGATTGTACAACCACGGGCGACGTGCCGGCGGAAAAAGTTTTACGGGTGTAATGTTTTCGGAATAGATAAATTCCTCATCAACATCACGATCAAACAGAAATACAAAATGATCGTCGGGACGCATTTGTGTAATGCGTTTGAGCGTTTCATTTGTAAAACGCCCGATCCCGTCGAGGCGATTATGAATTAATAACCTTGTGTTAACAACCACCAGCATAGCGGCAAAGATAGCCTCCGCAACCGAATAAATTGGAAAAACCGGTCAACTGTTTTACCTTCACCGCTCACACAAAAAAACACGCCCATGCTTGACAATTTGATCAATCTTGTAAAAGAACACGCCGGTGATGCTATCGTAAACAATCCGGCTATTCCGAACGAGAAAAATGACGACGCTATCAAAACTACCGGTGAATCGATTCTGAATTCACTGAAATCACAAGCATCCGGCGGAGATATGAGCAGCCTGATGAATATGTTTAAAGGCGGTGATACCGCTTCAAGCCCGGTTGCTAATGCCGTGCAAGGAAATGTAGCTGCTGATCTGGCTAAAAAATTCGGCCTCGATTCGGGTGCTGCCGGCAATATTGCTTCTTCACTTATTCCGATGGTGATGAACAAGTTTGTAAACAAAACAAACGATCCCAACGACAGCAGCTTCGACCTCGGCGATATTATGAAAAACATCGGCGGCGGTGGCGGCGGAATTGGAGGTATGATTTCCAACTTCCTCAAATAACCTCATCGGTATTTAAAAAACACAAAATCTCTTCGTTGGACTCATCACGAAAATCCTTCCCCGCAGCAAATGCGGGGACGGTTTTCGTTCTATCGTCCGCCTCAATCTTTTGTGTTTTTTAAACACCGGCTTTCTTATCTTTATGCCGCCGCAACATTATGTTCCGGCGGCTTTTTTATGTCTCGTTTCGATAAGTTAGAGCCCGATGAATACTATATGAATGAAGACGGCTATATCGTGTTCACCGAAAAGTATCATCTCAAACGCGGATATTGCTGCAAGAATGGCTGCAAGCATTGTCCGTATGGGTATAATAAAAAGACGGGGAGGTTTGATAAAAAGAAGGAGCAATGAAAATAAAAAATCTTAAATATATATTCATTCTGGAGATAGTTAGCTTATTCCTATCTGTGCATTTATTTGCTCAAGAAAAACTCAAGGATTCACTACACTTACTTACACTTAAAAAAGTTGAAGCGGCTATCATACAAGGGAGTAAAGCACAAATAATTCCTTTGTGTGAGCCTAATGTTGTAAACTTTGGTGATTCAATCATATATCTGATTTCCACAGCGATAAACAATAATATTAAAATAGAGACCTTAATTTCAAAAGACAAAACATTTTATTCTTCAATTCAAGAAAAATATAATATTGCTATCCTTTCTAAAGCAAGAGGGAAATCATATACCATTAGTTGTTCTTTCAATAAATTGAACTCAAATTATTTAATTGATTGCATAGTAATTACAGAAAATAACAATGAACAACACGAAGAATTATGTGAAAAAATAAGAGAGATAGGAATCGATAAATTGAAGAAAAAAATGGGTGGAACTCCTACAGAAATGACCCCTATGCCATTAAACGACCCATTCCGAAATCAGGATATAAAGCGGCATAATCAACAGATGAAACAAAATCAACTCGATCATATTCAACGAGTTCAAAGGCCTCCATTTCCCAGATAAAAGACCTGACTAATTATTGAATAACCTTTTAATAATTCTATTTTCAATTAAAGGAATAAAAGCCGTGATGCAATAAATCTTCATCAACAATCAGATAACAAGTCTGTTGTTTCCTTAAATTCTTTATCCCGCGGTAAAAAGAAAAACACAGATTCAACATCATCAATTGTTTCTGTGAAATCGTCGAGAGCTCTTTTTAAATCATTGACCTCTGCGGCAAGAAAATTCTTTTGTTGGATAAAATTATTCAATACGGTATAAGTTTTAAGAAGAGTAAGTCTGAGATCGCGGGCAGAGCTGATTAGTTGATTAATTTCGAGTAGGTCTTGCTCTGATGTATTGTTCATCCATGTTATTGTTTCAAGAGCTTGTGTTAATTGATCCGTTCTTGAAATTTTTGCCTGAATGAATTTCTTACTTTCAATAACGGCATCGAGAAGCCTGTCAATTTCTTCACCAGTCGGTATTTCTTTCTTTTCATCAAAAGAAAGAATACGAACATCATTTGCAATTACAGCTATTTTTTCAGAATAATCAGTTGTATTCATCTTAGCTTCTTTTAATGTATAAAAATACGCTATAAATTCTCTGAAATCAATCTCCCTGAGCAATTAATGATTGAGAGTTAAAAATGTATTCTATATGCGTTGTCCTTCGTACTTTTACCCTGCTAGAAAAAGTACAAAATGACCACAGCCGAATTTCAAGCCGCCATCCTTCGCGGCATTCCCGATACGCTTCCCGAATTAAAGCCGTTTGATGCATCGCTCAACCATGCGCCTAAACGCAAAGCAATTTTAACGCCTGCCGAAGAAAAACTTGCGCTGCGGAATGCGCTGCGCTATTTCGATGCAAAACATCATGCAGCACTGGCACCGGAATTTGCTCAGGAACTGAAAACTTACGGGCGGATTTACATGTACCGCTTCCGTCCCGATTATACCATTTTTGCCCGCCCGATCAGCGAGTATCCGCAGTGCTCTGTGCAGGCTGCGGCTATTATGCACATGCTGTCGAACAACCTCGATTATGCAGTTGCGCAGCATCCGCACGAGCTGATTACCTACGGCGGAAACGGAGCAGTGTTTCAAAACTGGGCGCAGTATCTGCTTACGATGCAGTATCTCGCTACCATGACCGACGAGCAAACACTGGTGCTCTATTCAGGTCACCCGCTCGGACTTTTTCCTTCACATAAAGATGCGCCGCGCGTTGTAGTTACAAACGGCATGATGATTCCCAACTACTCGAAACCCGACGACTGGGAACGCTTCAACGCGCTTGGTGTAACGCAGTACGGACAAATGACGGCGGGCTCGTTTATGTACATCGGACCGCAAGGCATCGTACACGGCACAACTATTACGGTGATGAATGCGGCGCGAAAAATTGCCGCAAACGAAGAAGATCGAAAAGACCGTTTGTTTGTAACCTGCGGACTTGGCGGTATGAGCGGTGCACAGCCCAAAGCCGGAAAAATTGCCGGATTAGTTGCCGTTGTTGCCGAAATGAATCCGAAAGCCACACACACACGTCACTCACAAGGTTGGGTAGATGAAGTGTATGAAAATATTGATGAACTGATGGCCCGTATTGCTAAAGCACAAGCTGCTAAAGAAGCTGTTTCGCTGGCGTATCAGGGCAATGTGGTGGATTTGTGGGAACGACTGGTGAAAGACAACATACACGTTGATATTGGTTCTGATCAGTCATCGCTACACAATCCCTGGGCGGGCGGTTATTATCCGGCAGGCATTTCGTTTGACGAAGCCAACCGCATGATGGCTGAAGAGCCTGTGAAGTTTCACGGCATCGTTCAGGAATCGTTGCGCCGTCAGGCTGCAGCCATCAACACACTTGCGGGGCGCGGTATGTATTTCTTTGATTACGGCAATGCATTCTTGCTTGAAGCTATGCGTGCCGGTGCCGATATTGTGAAGGAAGACGGCACTTTCCGTTATCCCTCGTATGTGCAAGATATTCTCGGGCCGATGTGCTTTGATTATGGCTTCGGGCCGTTCCGTTGGGTATGTACTTCGGGCGATCCGGCTGATTTGGCAGTTACAGATGCGCTGGCGTTAGAAGTCATGCAAGACATTTACAAAACAGCGCCTGCCGAAATTCGCCAGCAGTTGCACGATAATATTCTCTGGATACAGGATGCCATGGAGAACAACCTTGTGGTAGGTTCTCAGGCGCGCATTCTGTATGCCGACAGTGAAGGCCGCATCCGCATTGCCGCCGCAATCAATAAAGCTATCCGCGAAGGTCGTGTGAAAGCGCCCGTTGTACTTGGCCGCGATCACCATGATGTTTCCGGCACTGATTCGCCTTACCGCGAAACCTCAAACATTTACGATGGCTCACGCTTTACAGCCGATATGGCCGTGCAGAATTTTGTGGGCGATGCGTTCCGCGGTGCTACATGGATTTCGCTGCACAATGGCGGCGGCGTGGGCTGGGGCGAGGTTATCAACGGCGGTTTCGGACTTGTGCTCGACGGAAGTGAAGATGCAGACCGTCGTTTAAACAGTATGCTGTTCTGGGACGTAAACAACGGCATCGCCCGCCGAAGCTGGGCCCGCAACGATGAAGCTATTTTCGCCATCAAACGCGAAATGGAACGTACACCGCAGCTGAAAGTGACGCTGCCTAATTTAGTTGATGACCAACTGCTCGAAAATCTGTTTTAGCACTGACAGCCGACAAGCTCATTCCTGATTCCTGTCAGTTCGTTGTGTAACACTGGTCACAGTAATCCGAAAATACATGTAGTTACTTTGAATGTAGTTACATGACAACAAAACAAAAGATATTCCGATTAGCATTAGTGTGCATCACGTGCATTGCATTGGTGACAATTGGAGTACTAATTTTCGGCTAACCAACCTAAACCACACAACCATGAAAACCAACGTAGGAAACTTCGACCGCATTATTCGCCTTGTTATTGCAGCACTGTTTGCAATTCTTTATTTCGGCGGATTTGTAACCGGAACAATCGGGCTGGTGCTCGTAATTCTCGGCGGTGTATTTGCCGTAACAGCAGCAATCGGGTTTTGCCCGCTTTACAGCATATTCGGACTTAATACGTGTCCTGTAAAATCAAAATAGGGAGCATCTCTTAAAACTATTATTGAGGGAAGGATGAGGAGTTGAAGCAACGGGGAACTCGATGTATTGCATTGTGTTCCCCGTTATTTTTTGCGAGATGATTTGGCAAACTTATTAAAGTTAACCGGCAAGTGTTTCGTTGTAGGCCATTCTACAATGTTTTCAGCTTTTCAGCAGCTTGTTTGCTGTAAAATGTATTATCACCAGAAATCTTTTTCAGTAAATCTTTGGCTTCATCAGTATCGCCACTGCCAATGAGTGCAAGCGCTTTGTACCATTCAGCTTCTTCGCGGAAGGCATTGTTTTCACTTTCAATTACAGCATCAAGCAGCGGAATGGCTTTGCTGTGCATTTCAAGTTTCACATACGAAACAGCGATATAAAATTTCGCATTAATATCATCAGGTGTATTTTTCAGAAGTTCTTCAAATTTACTGATGCAACGTCCGTAGCGACCAGCGCGGAATGCTTTCAATCCATCACGCAGCAATTGATCGGCAGTAAGCGTCACTATTTCTTCTTCGGCCTGACTGCCGCTGTTTCTTTCTTCCTGTGAAGCAGGTGTACCGGTAAGTGTTAATTTACGGGACTTCAGGGGCTTATTATAAATGCGGTTATAATCGGTTATTTTTAGATCCAGAATGTAAACTATCGGGAAATTATAATCCGGCTCCTTAGGTTTTACTTCGGCGGGTTCGGCAGGAGGAACTACAGTAACAACAGGCTTTTCGGGCTGTACAACGGGTTGCAAAGGAACGTCATTCGTTTGAACAACCGGCTCTGTAGTTTTCAGATTTGGCTGAACGGTAACCGGTTTTGATTTCGGATTTACAAAATGATCGGTTACCGGACTGAGTGCTGTTTCTTCGGCAGCAATAGTTGGAATTTCTGTTTGCGGCTGAACTTGCGGAAGCGTTTTTGATTCGGCAATTACTTTTTCTTCTTTCGGCCAGAAAGCCCAGGCCGCAACAACAACGGCAGCAACACCTGCACCACCCGCCAGCCAGTTCATCCACGATTTTGAAGCAGGAGCACTTCCTCCGCTCATTCCGCTGCGCGCCGCAATTTCGGCCTGCAGTGAAGCAATATCCTGAAAAGCATCCGGTACAGCAGCAAAACCGGCAGCAGCAGTTGCAGCCAGCTCGCTTTCGCTGAGCAAGCGTTTCACACGCATGCGGTCGGATGCACTAAGCTTATTCTGCACATAATCTTGCAGAAGCTGCGCACTGAGCGGTGTAACGTTGTGGGAATGTGTGTCGGGTGTCATTAGTTTCCTCCGGTAAGGGCAATTTTCAAATTTCGTTTGCCATTCTGCAAATGGCTCTTCACTTCTTTCTCGGTGAAGCCTGTGAGATCTGCTATTTCTCGATATGTTTTATCGCCAAAATAAAACAGTTCGATGCAGCGGCGTTGTTCTTCGCCTAAACTTCGCACAGCCTGTTCAAGCCTTTTCAGCTGATCTTCGCGCTGCTCCGGATCGGTATCTTCGAGAAGATCGGTTTTTACTTCGTGTGTGTAGGCTTCTTCCCGCCCGCGCTGCACCTGTTGCTTACGCAGCTCCGAAATGCAGTGATTACGGGTTACAGTGTTGATCCAGACACCAAAATTATCAGGCTGCTGCGTTTTGAGTGAATCAAACAGCCGCTCAAAAATCTGAAGCACTGCATCGCGCGCAAGTTCGCGGTCGGTAAAATAATGCAGACAAACGCCGTAAATCAGGTGCGCATAACGGTTGTACAGTTCTCCAACAAACGTCTTGTCGCCACCCGTTTTGTAACGGGCCATCAACTCCTGATCACTGAGATCACTGGTTCGTTTTCGGGGAAATAACCGCATATTCTGACGCTTGTACTATAATGACGCGGCAAAGGTCGTAATTGCACACGCATTGTAAAGATATTTTCTTTCTGCAGCTCTTTTCATAACTTCACTACTATGAAACGCCTCTTTTTCCTCTTTATCAGCCTTTTGCCTGTTGCAGCTACTGCACAAACAACTGCAGGAAACCGCCAAATGGGCATGGTGCTGGAAATGGCACAAAACAACAATTTCGACTCGGCTACAGCACGCGGACTCCAACTCTGTATGGGCTACACCCACTTTGTATCAAACTGGAAAATCTGCGAAACTGCTCCCGGACAGTTCAACGGTGTTGGTATGACCTTTCTGGACATTATCAACGTGTATTATCCGTTTTACAACGTTAAGGTCGAAATTGGTGTATCTGTGCTCAATACAGTTACCCGCGAAGTTCCGGCCGATTTGGATACTGTGCGGTTCAACAGTTTGACCATGATTAATCGTTTCAAAATATATCTTGACACGATGTTTGCACACATACCGGCACTTGATATGGAAGTGCTGTGTATTGGCAACGAAAGCGATGTGCTTTTTGCCAACGATCCGCAATTGATGGCCGATTTTGAGGTGTTTTATGACTCTGTTTCACGCTATGCACGGCAGCGTTATCAGCAACTCTACAACCGTCCGCTGAAAATTGCTACAACACTCACCTGGGGCGGATTAACATCGCCAACGCTGTCGGCATCATTAGCTCAGCTTAATCAACTTTCAGATTTAATTGCGGTTACTTATTATCCGCTCACCGGCAATTTTCAGGTGCGTCCGCCCAACAGTCCGCTAACAGATTTTGCGGCACTTACAGCTATTTATAACGATACCAACAAGCGCATTTGGTTTGTTGAATGCGGTTATCCTTCGTCGGCAGCATGCGGCAGTACCAACCAAGCACAAGCCGATTTTTACGATTATGTTTTTCAGGCCTGGGATGCAAATGCTGCAATGGTTGAAGGTATTTCACCATTTCTGCTCCACGACTGGAATCAAACTTATGTCGATACACTTGCCGTTTTTTACGGACTTGGCAACAACTTTCAATTTAAAGAATACCTGCGCACACTTGGCCTGCGTACTTATACCGGCGACGGAACAAACAAACCGGCTTATGATGTGGTGCGCTGCAATGTAAATGCCCGCAACTTTTGCAACACCGGATGCCTGCTTGGTGTTGAGGAACAAGTAGCAGGAAGTATCAATGCAAATCCGAACCCTGCAACAGAGTTTGTAAGTTTTACACTACCTGAAAACACAAACGTTTTGCAACTCAATGTGTACAGCACCGCGGAAAATTAACGACAACACTGCAACAGCAAACAGCAACACCTGCACGGTTCTCTGTTGCAGAACTTCCGCCGGGTGTTTGGCTGTGTGTGCTTGAATTGGATAACGGGAGTGTAGTTAGTTCACGTATTGTTTTGTTGCCGCATTAACTTACTGCTGAAGTAAAGTCTGCAAAACAGTTTACGATAACTTAGAGATTCGTATTACCCAAACTCATTAAACGTGTTTGCTTTTTCAGGGTAATTTTCTTTGAAAAAATTTTGGTATTCATACTTTCTTACATCAGACACAATTAGCACCACATCCTCTCCATCTACATTGGCAAGAATGGAGACCATTTGCTTTCTCGAAAAGGGTGAAAATAAACTTGCTACCATACCTAGTATAAGCCCGAATATTAAAGGGAGATACATTAAACGACTTTTATTAAATATACCATCAAGACCAAAGGCGATTACAATAAAAATCAAAACTGCAGAACCTCTTAATCGTGGGATAGCACGATCTGAAACATACTCCCCCCAGACAATATCAATAATCTGTTCATCTCTCAATATAAAATTCACGTGGTCGTTAAAAGCGTTTCTGATTTGTATTTGAAGTCCTTTATCTCTTTTTATCATTTCAAGTTCACTCGAAGATTCGACCCCATATTTAGAAATATACAATGGCGCCTTTTCAAGTGTCCCAATCAAGGAATTATATTCAGACGTGTGGATAAACCCTCCCAGTTGTTCTTCTACCTCAGCAAGTGTAAATACTTTATTCCCCGGGGTTACCATCATATTTCATTCTAATAAAAAAGCGGGAAAAACATTTCCCCGCTTTCACTAAATTACAAAAAATCAGGCTTTACGCAATCGTCCAAACATTACGGCCCCGCAACAACGCATCTAAATCACCTTCGCCTTTATCAGCAATGGCTTGTGCTATTTGTGCGGCGAGATCTTCTTCGTAGCAATTGCGTTTTTCTTCGTAAAAAACTCCGAAGGGGCGCGGTAAATGGCCTTCGTTTTTCGGATCATCGAAGAAACGAACGAGCAGTGTAGCTTTGCCGAGATCATTTTCATCGTGTATCCAAAGATCATCGGCACTGTAGTCGCTGAGGCTTACTACGCGAGGTGTAAAACCATCGAGGCGGATGCCTTTATCTGCATTATCGCCGAAAATCAGCGGCTTGCCTTGTTCCAAGAAAAGTGTTTCGTTTTTCTTCGATGCTTTTTCGGTGAATACTTCAAAAGCTCCGTCGTTAAACACATTGCAATTCTGATAAATTTCGAGCAGCGATGTGCCTTTGTGTGCATTGGCACGCATGAGTAGCGTACGCAAATGCGCAGGATCGCGATCCATCGAACGCGCAATGAATGTGCCCGATGCACCGAGACACAAGGCCAGCGGATTAAACGGATAGTCGATTGAGCCCATTGGTGTTGACTTCGTCACTTGCCCGATGGGTGATGTTGGCGAGTACTGGCCTTTGGTAAGTCCGTAAATCTCGTTGTTGAACAACAGAATATTTACGTCCAGATTTCGGCGCAGCAAATGAATGAGGTGATTACCGCCGATAGAAAGCGAATCGCCATCGCCGGTAATGATCCACACACTGAGTTCAGGACGTGTGGCTTTTAAACCGCTGGCAATAGCTGTAGCGCGGCCGTGAATGCTGTGCATGCCGTAGGTTTCCATGTAATACGGAAAGCGCGACGAGCATCCGATTCCGGAGATGAACACGATTTCTTCGCGTTTCAATCCGATTTCGGGCATAACACTTTGTACCTGTTTGAGGATCGAGTAATCGCCGCAACCAGGACACCAGCGCACTTCCTGATCGGTTACAAAATCTTTTGCGCTGAGTTTCGGCGTTTCGGGTGACTGAACTGTGGTTTCCATTTTCAGAAGCGCGCCGTTCTTATCGGCGAGCGGGAACTATTCAGGTTAATTCAAATCAGTTGTTCATCAGGTTGAGCACGGCTTCGCGGATTTCTCCCGAAGTAAACGGCACTCCTTTAATCTTATTCAGCGGAACTGCATCAATGAGATATTTCTCACGAACCAGTTTCACCAATTGTCCGTAATTAATTTCGGGCACAAGCACGCGGTCGTAACTGCGCAGCAATGCTTCAAAATTTTTCGGGAAAGGATAAATGTAACGCACATGTGCGTGAGCCACATCAATACCTTCTTCACGCAAATCGCGCAATGCAGTTTTTATTGATCCGTAAGTTGAGCCCCAGCCCAGCACAAGTACTTTTCCTTTTTCGGGGCCGCTGTCGAGTTTTTGATCGGGAATGTAATCGGCAATTTTTTCAATGCGTTCGGCACGGATCTTTACCATGTACTCATGGTTATCCGGATCATACGAAATGTTGCCGGTATCTTTTTCTTTTTCGATGCCGCCAACTCGATGTTCAAGTCCTTTTGTGCCGGGAATTGCCCAAGGGCGCACTAATTTTTCGTCGCGTTTATACGGCAGGAATTTTTCACCGGGCTGCAAATTGTTTTTCGCGTAGCGAACAGTAATAGCAGGCAGATCAGCTGAAACCGGGAATTTCCACGGCTCGGCACCGTTGGCTATGTAGCCATCGCTGAGCAGAAAAACAGGTGTCATGTGTTCAACTGCAATGCGTGTGGCTTCGTAGGCTACTTCAAAACAATCAGACGGAGTTGCCGAAGCAATTACTGGCACGGGACATTCGCCGTTGCGGCCGTAGAGTGCCTGAAACAAATCGGCCTGTTCGGTTTTTGTAGGTAAGCCGGTGCTCGGGCCTCCGCGCTGTACGTTTATAATAACCAGCGGCAGTTCGAGCATTGCAGCCAAACCAATAGCTTCGGTTTTGAGCGCAATGCCGGGGCCTGATGATGCTGTAACACCAAGATTACCGCCAAATGAAGAACCTATAGCTGATGTAATACCGGCAATTTCGTCTTCGGCCTGATAGGTTTTTACTCCAAAGTTTTTGTGCTTCGAGAGTTCGTGTAAAATATCAGAAGCCGGTGTAATGGGATATGTACCGTAAAAAAGTGTAAGTCCGCTTTTCTTTGCTGATGCAATAAGTCCGAGTGCAATACCCTGATTACCGGTAATACTGCGGTAATTGCCGGGTTCGAGTGCTGCCGGCTTTACATCGTAGCGCGTCATGGGTTGTTCAATCGTATCACCAAAGTGATAACCGGCCATGAGCACTTTGGTATTGGCATCAACCAATTCGGGACGTTTGCGGAACTGTTCGCGCAGGAAATCGTTGATGGATTCGAGCGGGCGGTTATACATCCAGCAAACAAATCCGAGCACGAACATATTTTTCGAGCGGTCGGTTTCTTTTGTACCCATGCCCGAGCCTGTAAGTGCTGTGCGGGTAAGTTTGGTAACATCAATCTCAATTACCCGGTAACGTTCAAGTGAGCTGTCGCGGAGCGGATTTACGCCATCAGGATATTTAGCGAGTTTGAGATTTTTGGGATCAAAGCCATCGGTATTTGCAATGATGGTGCCGCCTTCGCGGAGCTGACGGAGATTGGCTTTGAGTGCTGCGGCATTCATTACCACGAGCACATCACAGGCATCGCCGGGTGAGTGAACGGCTACGCTGCCAAAGTGCAGCTGAAAGCCGGAAACTCCGGCCAGTGTGCCTTGCGGAGCGCGGATTTCGGCCGGAAAGTTGGGAAACGTGCTGATGTCGTTGCCGTGAATTGCAGCAGCAGTTGTAAACTGCGTTCCTGTGAGCTGAATACCATCGCCGGAGTCGCCGGCAAAGAGAATTACAACACTCTGTTTTTGTTCTTGCGTGATTGTTGCCATTTTACAATAGCCTATAACAACTGAAAAAAGGTTTTTCCCTTGAAGGAAAAACCTTTTTTGTTGTTTTTGTTTTCATTTCGGGTGATGCCGGTGTTTTCCGGCTTTTATATACGTGCAACCGCAAAGGTTTAGTTTTGGGCAACAGCAGTGTTCAGATTAACGGCTTCAACAGCTTTTACTTCGGGGGCGGCACGGCGAACGGCTTCTTCTATTCCGGCTTTGAATGTCATCATATTCATTGAGCAGGAACGGCAAGCGCCTTCAAGTTCGAGACGCACAATTTTGTCTTCAGTAATTTCAACCAAACGTACATCGCCGCCGTCGGTTTGCAGAAACGGACGCAGTTGCTGAAGAGCATCTTCGATACGGGCAACAAGTTCGGCAGGCTGCAGCTGTGACATGGTGTTTATTTGAAATTGTGGTGCAAAATTACTAAAAATCAGGATGCGGGCGCTGTTTCTCTTGCGGCAGCATTGACCATTGCCACCTGCCGGGCAACATTTCCGGCAAGTTCGAGGAAAGCGAGTGCCTGCGGAGTTGTTTCCTGCAGTACAGCCGGGCGACCTACATCGCCTGCTTCGCAGATACTTTGAACGAGGGGAATCTGCCCGAGCAGCGGTACATTCAGCTTTTCAGCCAGATCAGCAGCTCCGCCTTTTCCGAAAATATAGTATTTGTTTTCGGGCAGCTCGGCGGGAGTGAACCAGGCCATATTTTCTACAATGCCAAGCACGGGCACATTTACTGTGGGCATTTTAAACATGGCAATGCCTTTTTGTGCATCGGCCAGAGCTACCTGCTGCGGCGTACTTACCACAACTGCACCTGTAAGCGGCACCGCACTGACAAGCGAGAGGTGAATATCGCCGGTGCCCGGTGGCATGTCGATTATCATGTAATCAAGTTCGCCCCAGTCGGCATCCGAAAGCAGCTGGTTGAGGGCTTTTGTAGCCATCGGCCCGCGCCATGCAACAGCCTGATTGACATCGGTAAAAAAGCCTATCGAAAGCAGCTTTACACCGTAGCTTTCAACCGGAACCATAAGCTGCCGGCCGCCAATATTTGCCAGTTTGGGCTGTTCGTGCATCACATCAAACATAATGTGCATCGAAGGCCCGTAGATGTCGGCATCTATTAGTCCCACTTTTGCGCCTTGCATCGCTAGTGCGGCAGCAAGGTTTGAGGCCACGGTTGACTTTCCTACTCCGCCTTTGCCTGATGAAACAGCGATAATATTGCGAACACCCGGAAGCACCGGGCCGCTGCGCTGGCTGCTGGTGTTGGCTGTCATGTGTACTTTAACAATGGCTTCTTTGCTCACATAATACGTTACCGCATTTTCGCAGGCACGTTGTATCATGTCTTTCATCGGACAGGCCGGCGTGGTGAGCACGACTGTAAACGAAACGTTGTTGCCGTTCACTTCAACATCACGCACCATCCCCAGCGTCACTATATCTTTCTTCAGATCCGGATCGTCAACATTGCGAAGCGCATCAATGATCTGTTCTTTGGTAATTGCCATATTCAGGAAATTTTATGCAAAAATACGCAGCCTTTGGGTTCGCGGTATGAAGATGGAATGAATATTGCCGGTTCTGCTCTACCTTTAATCCTGATTATTGTCAGCTTATGGCGCGAAATAAACTTTTCCTGTTTGCAATTTTCACAGGCATTCTGCTGTTTCCGGCATTCATGCAGGCGCAGAAACAGTATGTTTTTCATCTTTCTATCGATAAAATTTATCTCGACGGAGATTCATTAGTTTTTAAAACACCAAAGATTCTGACCTTGCGCGCCGCCGCCAAAACAGATACAATTGAGGTAGGAAAGCCCGGCGGTGTTGCTGTTGCACTTGTGGCCGATGTGCGGAAAGTGATGCGCGGAAAACAAACGGTGACGCAAATAGGATATGCATTTTTCAAAAAAGTAAATAACCGCTGGCAAATCATCAGGCATTTCGGTTATACAGATCGTTACAACTTGCTTGCCCCGCCTCCGGGCTTTGGCAGTAAAACATCAAAACTTCGTCCGCGCGAAGAATATCATTGCGAATATGGCGTACCTACTCAATTTGCGGCTTGGTTCAGAATGGATGTCTATTCGTCCTAATCTCTGTGCAAACGATCTTTGTCGTTTTGTTTTTTGGCAATTGAAATTATCAATATTATCCAACAGAGAATAGTCATTGGCATTATACTTCTGGAAGCATCTAAGTTGATAGGTGTGTATAATTCAAGAATAACATTTGCACTAAAAAAACTTATACCCAAAGTAATGATTATGTAGATTAATATATTCAACCATTTATTCTTAAATAACTCAATATTTTCTT
>JBKDHA010000237.1:0-4510 GCA_046335555.1 Bacteroidota bacterium | reverse complement strand
CTATTATGTTTCGCATTGTCATAGTTCGTTTTTTGCACTGTCGATTAATGTTCGCACTGTGGTCATAGAATTACCGCTAACGTTTTGGAGCTTTGCGTTCGGCGGGCTTTGGAACACTCAACTGTCTAAACCCACAAAACTAAATTAGTAGCCGAAATGCTGCCTCTTTTTTTGCTTGTATGAAAATACAACTTTCTGCGAAGCAGGCAAAATTACAAGCAAAAAACTTATACGTCCGCCCGCTGACGCAAAGGTGCTGTTAGCAGTAGTTTTATTCTGTCCAAAATTCTCCAATTGAATATGTTTTTGCTTGTCCACTCATAATCACTCGGTCTCCTTTGTCTTCACAATGCAACTTGCCTAATCGTTCAGAAACTTGTTGAGCATAAAGTTCTTTTTTGTTAAGTCTTTTAGCCCAAAATGGGATTAAAGAACAATGTGCTGAACCTGTTACAGGGTCTTCCAATATTGACGCTTGTGGTGTGAAAAACCTTGAAACAAAATCGCAGTTATCACCAACTGCTGTAACTATAACACCTCCAGGGTCAAGATTAATTTGGTCAAATAATTGTCTGTCAATTTTTATGTTTCTGATTTCTGTTTCGTTTTCATATACCAAAACATAGTCTCTCGCTTTCAAAATTTCTTTAGGTTGTATATTTAAAGATTTTGTAATTGTCGTCGGTAAATTGTCGGTAATGGGCATTCTTGATGGGAAGTCCATTTTATAATATCCATTTTCAACTTTAACAATTAGGTCACCACTTAAAGTTTCAAAAACAATTTCACCTTTTTGATAGTCAAGTATAGTCGTTAAACAGTGAGCTGCTGCAAGCGTAGCGTGCCCACATAAATCCATTTCAATTTCAGGGGTAAACCAACGTAAATGGATTTTATCTCCTTTGTCCACAAAAAAAGCTGTTTCAGCAACTGCGTTTTCTTTTGCTATTTTCAACAAGATTTCTTCTGACAACCAATTGTCAAGTGGCACAACACAGGCAGGATTTCCTCCAAAAATTGTGTCCGTAAATGCGTCAATTTGATATATATTATGTTTCACTATGTTCTGTCTAAAATTACTGCTAACTCTATATTATACGCAATTATAACAAAAATAAAGTCTATAATCAAAATGATATAATATACAGATATTCAGGAATTAATAATAATAAAATACAAACTATACGCATTGCGTATTATGTTAATCTAAAAATAAAAAAAGCACGAAATACGCAGCCACAATTTCTCAAAAATGAAGCATCCCCAGTTGGGCACAACAAAAAAAAGACTTCGCCCGAAAAAGAAAATGCCCGGTCGAAAAGACCGGGCGTTTTGTGCTTTAATGCGGAGACGGTGAGATTCGAACTCACGATACGGTTTCCCGTATACACACTTTCCAGGCGTGCTCCTTCAACCACTCGGACACGTCTCCTGATGCGGGCGGCAAATATAGCAACATCGCGGTGATCTGCCAAAGTTTTTGATTATACCGATAACTCGCCGGCAAGCGGAGTGGCAAGCAGCGCTTTGATTTCGGTTGTGGTTTTTCCGGTGCCGAGCAAAAACATGAGTTTGGCTAAGGCGGTTTCGGTAGTCATGTCGCTGCCGCCGGTGATGCCGGCTGCCTGAAAACCGGAGCTGGTGGTGTAACGGCCTTGTTCAACCCGGCCTGCGGAGCATTGGGTGATGTTGAGAATGATGAGTCCGTTTTCGGCGGCTGTTTTCAGCGCATCCAAAAACCATTTTGCTGTGGGGCCGTTTCCGCTGCCGAAGGTTTCGAGAACCAAGGCTTTGAGTCCGGCTGTGCCAAGTACGGCATTCACAACTTCGGGTGTAATGCCGGGAAACAATTTAAGCACGGCAACCTGATTGCTGATGGCGGTATGCACATTCAGCGGCTTTTCAGGAAGCGGTGCTATTGCATTGTGGTTGTAGGTTATGTGTACACCGGCTTCGGCAAGATGCGGGTAATTGGGTGAATGAAAAGCATCGAAATGCTCGGCATTGTACTTGTGCGTGCGGTTGCCGCGATAGAGTTTGTATTCAAAATAGATGCAAACTTCTGGTACAATAGGTTTGCCGTTTTGCTTTGCTCCGGCTATTTCTATGGAGGTAATCAGGTTTTCTTTTCCGTCGGTGCGGATAGTGCCAATGGGCAACTGTGAGCCGGTTAGAATAACAGGCTTACCCAAATTTTCGAGCAAAAAGCTGAGTGCCGAAGCGGTAAACGACATCGTGTCGGAGCCGTGAAGCACAACAAAACCATCGTAATTACTGTATTGTTTTTCGATGAGCTTTGCCAGTTCAATCCAAATGCCGGGGTGCATGTCTGACGAATCAATAGGCTCCGGAAACGAATACGTATCAATATGTATCGGGAACTTAGAAAGCTCAGGCACTTCTTCGAGCAGACGGGCAAAATTAAAGGGCTTGAGTTCTCCGCTCAGTGTATCGCGGATCATGCCAATGGTGCCGCCGGTATAAATAAGAAGTATGGAGGCCTGCGTGTTTTCGGTGTTCATGCGTGCAAGTTAAAAAGATGTGCCGAAAAGCTGTGCGGCATTTTGGGTGGTGATTTGCGCTACTTCTTCGAGCGGACGCTGATGAATATCGGCAAGCTTTTGAGCTACAAAACTTACATAAGCCGATTCATTTCGCTTGCCGCGGTGCGGAACAGGCGGCAGATAAGGCGCATCGGTTTCCAGTACAAGGTGGCGGAGGTCAATTTCACGCACAGTTGCATCCAGTCCCGAATTTTTGTAGGTAAGTACACCGCCAATTCCAAGATAAAAACCGCCAAGCGCAATTACTTCATTGGCCTCAGAAAGTCCGTCAACAAAGCAATGGAAAACACCGCGCAGCTTGCCGTTTTGTTTGGCCGCAACAATTTCAAAGCATTCGCGAAATGCCTGACGGGAGTGAATGGCAACAGGTAAATCATACTGAAGTGCCAGATCAATGTGCCGTGCAAAAACTTCTTTCTGCAAATCAGCGTGCGTTTTATCCCAATGCAAATCAATACCAATTTCGCCAATCGCTGCAAACTTTCGGGTAGCGAGCAAAGATTCAATTGCGCTCATTTCTTGGTCAATAGTTGCAGGGTCAACAGAGCAGGGGTGAAGTCCCATCATGGGGATGCAAAATTCGGGATGCGAATCGGCCAGATCAAGCAAAGCTTGTGTGGTTTCGCTGTCGATATGCGGTAAATATATTTTGCTTACACCTGCGGCTTTAGCCCGTTCCAGCATGGCTTCGCGGTCGTTGTTGAACGCATCTACGTAAAGGTGGGCATGAGTATCAATTAAATTCATGGATGCAAAAGTACCGTTCTTCCGGATAACTCCTGATTTCTGCAAGCAGCGGCTTTTTTTAAGAATCTTTCCGACCAATTAATACGAATAATCGAAAATTACTGATCGTATAGGGGTTTTTCTTAATTTTGCTGTCAGAATATAAAAAAACACCAAAACCTGTAACACAATGAAAAAAGTATTTGCAAGTATTGCCATCGTTGCCCTGCTCGTGGGTTCGGTATCAGTAACCGGCTGCGGTAAATATGAAGAAGGTCCTTCAGTTTCTCTCCGCACCAAGAAAGCCCGTGTGGTTGGTACCTGGGAAATTGAGAAGGTGATGGAAAACGGTGTTGACATAACAACCGACATTCGTGCAGTTATTGCCAGCGAGAGCATTGAGTTCAAGAAAGACGAAACATTCACAGCTTCTCAAACACTTACATCACTGTTTGGCGGTGGTACAGATAGTCAGAGTGGCACCTGGGCATTTGCATCAGACAAAGAGAAAATTTCAACTTCTACTACCGAAAACAACGTTACCACCACAACAACAGTTGACATTCTCCGTCTCACCAACAAAGAGTTCTGGACCAAAGAAGTTGACGGCGGCGATACCTATGAGTATCACTACAAAGCGAAGTAATTTGTTTGTATGAATAGTTTTAAAAACGGGCAGCTCAATTGAGTTGCCCGTTTTTGTTTGGCTTAACTGTGATCTGGTTTTCCCAATCGTTTCAATAAACCAAAGCAGCGAACTATCTTTGGCAACGTATGCCCAAAATACTCGTTGTCCGCTTCAGTTCTATAGGTGATATTGTACTCACTACGCCCGTAGTGCGTGCGCTGAAGCAGCAACTGAATGCGGAGGTGCATTACCTCACTAAGAAAAGCTTTCGCGGCATTCTGGCTCATAATCCGTACATCAGCCAAATCATTACCATAAACAGCAAAGTAGATGAAGTTGCTGCTGAACTTAAAGCTGCCAACTACGATTTTGTAGTTGACCTTCACCACAATCTGCGGAGCATGCAGGTAAAACGTTTGCTCGGAAAACCATCAGCATCGTTTCCCAAACTTAATGTGCAGAAATGGCTGCTGGTAAATCTCGGTATTAACCGCATGCCGGCTGTGCACATTGTAGATCGCTACTTTGAAGCTGCAAAACCGCTGGGCATCAGCAACGACAATGCCGGTCTCGATTACTTCATTGCTCCTGC
>JBKDHA010000236.1:0-2784 GCA_046335555.1 Bacteroidota bacterium | reverse complement strand
CAGCTACTCCTATCCCTTCAAGGTATTCCGATAACTCTTTCTTGTTTTTTACACCAATCGAAATTTGATTGTGTTGGGTGACGTGATTACCGGTATTAATAACGTTTCCGTCACCGGTGGTTGTGATTATTGTCTGGCTCATAATCTGTTTTATTTCTTTTCCATTTTTTTGTAAGTCTTCAATTTCCGTTAGTCCTCCAAATTCAGCATCTATTTTTAGCATAAACTGTAACAATGAGTTTCTGACATTTGCAATAATATCATTTGATGCTGTACCATCAATATATCTTTCACAACTGATTAGCTGTAAGTAAGGATTTCCGTTTCGCTTCAATTTTTTTTCAATTAATCCCACCATTTCAGCCGAAAAACGGAATGTTATTATAGAATTACTTGATTTATTTTTCAATTCCTCAAGTGTAGTTATACTACTAAAAATATTCATTTGCTTTAACTGTTGTTTGATTTCAGAATCAAACCCACTTAATGGAATAAGCTGATCTGTAACTTTGTAACTCCCGTTAATATATGTCCCTCTGATGAGGCCATTAAACTTGCGATATGAGGGGAGTGTATTTACGTCATTGTAACCCTTTAATTCAGAGTTTACCCATTCTGAAAGCTGTATGTTTTTGATTTTATGAGCTAAAAAAGCTGTTTTCAAAAGCGGGTTTGATAACGATTTTTCGGCATCAATCAGTTCATTAATAATAGTGTTAATAAGTTCCATTGCGCATCCCTTTACAAGTCTTTCAAAAGTTCAGAAAGCGAAATATCAAAAGCATCAGCCAGTTTGCATAGAGTATCAAACCGAATGTTTTTGCCCAATTCCCACCGCCCCATTTGCACGGGCGATAAATCTTTATCAATAGCAAATTTTAACGCGCTGGTATAACCTTTTTGTTTGCGTAGTTCTCTGATACGCTTCCCCAAACGGATTTGCATTTCGTTTGGGTCGATGGGCTTACGCTTTTTAGTCTGTTTTGACATAGTTCGTAAAGCAAATACAAATAATCTCCATTGTAAACAACAATAAGGAACACACATATTATCGTACAACAATATTGTTGTGTACAAAAGTGTTTAGTATATTCGTTAAACACTATTCTCTCAGGCAATGAATAAAAAACACATTTCCCCGACATTCGTTTTTCCTTATCAAAATGAAAACCAGCACTTTTCACCCGGTTTTCAACTTGAACAAGACACGCCCCCGCGTTTCCTTTTTTTTGCCCTTAGGTTGGTAGCTTTTGGGTACAGCCATTGGTTAAATTCCCCCGGTTGTCCTGTACCCAAAAAACTAAAAATAATTATCCGGCATTATTCCGACATCGGCGAACCCGGCACATGGTCTGTTTTCGCCCGGCACGGTTTAAACTACAATCTGGCCGGGTTAGCCCTGTTTGATCTATACCCGCATTACCAAACATGGTTAGCGGAGCTTTCACCCACTCACCCGCTTGCACAAAATCCCGGCTTTGCCAAATACCGACTATTATCTGCCCCCGTCAAACACATTACCCGGCTTTCCCGCGAAGGGCAGCACCGTTTACAGCTATACGGGATGCGTTCACTTCACCAACTGCTGTTAACCTTCACTTATCCCCAAATGCGGGCGCAGGGCGTGTTAAATTATGCCGATGCCGCCTGGCTTATTCCTTTGCTGTACCGGTTCGGGGAAATCCCCGCCGCCGATCAGCAAGAATTGATTTTGAAGTATGGCGAACTGTGCAACGTGACACGTACCAACTAACTCCGGCTCAAATGAAACGGTACAGAAAACGGTTTAAACCCGATGCGGAAGATGAACCAGCGGCCTGTTTATTTGAGGGTAAACACCTTGATAAACGCCCCAATAAATGCGATGGTTTTTCCTGTATGTATTGCATGAATGTACGCAATGAATTTGCCGCACATTTCCCGATGATGAAACTGCCAAAAACGATCAAAAATGAAACGAGGCCCGAAACCGAAGAAGATTGACGCGGACACCCAAAAGGAGTTAAAGCAGATCGGCGCACATATCCGGCAGCTACGCAAAGCCAAAGGGTACAGCAGCCACGAACTATTTGCATACGATCACGGTTTTGCACGGGCGCAATATCTCAGCTATGAGCACGGGCGTAATATGGAGCTTTACTCCCTGATAAAAGTAGCGGCGGCGTTGGATATGGATTTAAAAGACTTTTTTGCTTCCCTGCCGGGCAAGTCGGCACAATGATTTATACGTTATTTTTTGTTAGCTATTGACATTCGGGGGGATTTCATCCTACATTTACGGCAATAACTAAACACAGTGTTGCCTATCGGATAAACCCGGTTAACTACATATCGTCAGCGTTGATGCTGTTTTTCTCATCGGTAAATCTGGTAAATTTTTGAAGGACGAAAAACAAGCTATCACGCTCGCGCACGGCGCGGGCGTGGCTTGTTTCCTTCGGGGCTTACCAGAGCCTACCGGTGAACATACCACTAACCCGCGCCCCTTTTTTATTTGGGTATACGGTTACACATCAAACCGTCACACACCCGAAAATGAAAAAATCCTCAAATCTGATTAGTATTAATTATTTCACAATATGCAATTTCCCCCCGGAATGTGCAGGGGTATTACATTACCCGGAGGGGATGCCTGTGTGCAACTGTTGTTAAGGGGTTAACAGCAGGGGCGGCGGTTCTCTTAAAATTACCGCCGCCAGCACACGGTTTTATTTTGATTACGTCTAACACACAACAAAAAGTAAATACTGTCGTTTGAAATGCTGTTTTTCCTAAGCGCAAACC
>JBKDHA010000235.1:0-16890 GCA_046335555.1 Bacteroidota bacterium | reverse complement strand
ATGCAGTTACAGCTGTTTCCGATAGTTTGCGGCAAGATACCTATCGCAATTTTAAAGTAACGCGAGAAGTTGAAGTTATTCCCAACTTCATTGCGCTTAATGAATACGGGCAAGCTAAGCAAAACTGTCAGCGCCGCATGTTTGCGCCAAACGGTGAGCGCATCATGGTTCACGTTTCCAATTTTCGCAAAGTAAAACGGGTAGAGGATGTGCTCCGCGTGTTCGATAAAGTGCGCAAACAAATTCCTACACGCCTTGTGCTGGTTGGCGACGGCCCCGAGCGCCCGCAAATCGAAAAGCTGTGCCGCGAACTGAATACCTGCGACGAAATCCGATCACTCGGCAAAGTCATGAATCCCGCCGAAGTGCTGTCGGTTGCCGATTTGTTCATCCTGCCTTCCGAAACCGAAAGCTTTGGTTTGTCGGCATTGGAAGCAATGGCTTCTCATGTCCCGGTCATTTCAACCAACACCGGCGGTTTGCCCGAAGTCAACATTCACGGCGTAAGCGGCTATCTCAGCAATGTTGGTGATGTTGACGACATGGCTAAAAATGCAATCGAAATTCTGAAAGACGAAAGCACATTGCAAAAGTTCAAAGCCAACGCCTTCAAACAAGCTCAGAATTTTGATATTCACGCTATACTTCCGCAGTACGAAGCATTGTATGAGCGGGTGCTGAAAGCATAAAGCATGGCTGCCTTCGACAGGCTCAGGCAGCGGGGAGATTTCTAGATTGTTGCCTTCGACAGGCTCAGGCAACGGGGAGATTTCTAGATTGTTGCCTTCGACAGGCTCAGGCAACGGGGAGATTCCTAGAATGTTGTCTTCGACAGGCTCAGGCAACGGGGAGATTCCTAGAATGTTGCCTTCGACAGGCTCAGTCAACGGGGAGATTCCTAGAATCAGGTTCAGGCAGCCTGAAGCATTGAGCAAATTACTTTTGCGAAACCAGTACAAATTACGTTTGTGGTGCCAGTACAAAAGCAAACATTATTCATTCAACACTCATCATTCACCATTCCGGCGAACGCCGGTATCCCATTTGCCGTGCAAACGCATAACCTGTTCAATAACATCGCGCACACAGCCATTGCCGCCGTTTTTGGGAGAAATGTAAATGCTTTCGCTGCGGATTTCGTGAACTGCATCGTGCGGACAGGCGGCAACACCGGCAAGGCGCATAGCTAATAAATCTGGAATATCATCGCCCATGTACAGCACATCATCATAGTGAAGACTGTGTTCTGCAACAAATTCTTTAAGTGTAATTTCTTTATCTGTGCAGCCAAGAAAAACGTTATGAAAGCCAAGTCCTGCAAGGCGTTCGCGCAAGGTTTGTTCGCGTGCGCTGCTGATGATGGCCATGATATAACCGGCTTTTGATGCAGCTGTAATTGCATGCGCATCTTTCGCATTAAAGTTGCGGGTAACTGTATTGTCGGAACCGATGGCAACCGTACCATCAGTTAAAACACCGTCGATATCAAATGCAAAAGCACGAATGCGGTTGAGGCGTTGTTTGAAATTATCACTCATACATTTAATATATTGATTTTAGAAAGTTATAGACTGTATGTTGATCAACCACCCTGTTTTGGATTAATTACAATTTTATTTTCGGTAAACACAGCTAAAAAGTAGGTGCCCTTTGCAAACCGTGTTGAATTGCTATCCTGAGAAAGCTTATTTTTCATAAACTGAAGAAGCAATGGAATTACATCATCCTTTAATAATGTTTCGGCTAACTTCCTGTCCTGAGCTTTAACAACACCCGCACGAATAAAAAATCTATCGTAATTAACTCTATGGTTGGCAGGCCAAAATTCGCATTCGAGAATATTGTATCTGTCAGCAAAGTTTTTGGGTGTCCAATAAACTAAATCTATCGAACAGTCTATTCCATGCATATCAAAAGCCTCTTTCAGCATCGACGTTTTGAGTGGGTAGCTCAATCCCTTCCAGGTCTTTGGTTTTTCAACTGTAAAGTTCATTAGCAGTCCGAACGTTTTTGCTACCCGCAAGCTTACAGGTAAAGTTAAATTATGTTCTGTTTTTGAATGCTGGTACTCAGCAAGCGATAAATTTTTTGCAGTTCAGGGTGAGCATTGAGCAGTTGAATATGTTTCTGCATCACTTGTTTATCGCCGCGTTTTGCAGGGCCGGTTTGCGCCAGAGCAGGAGAGAGGTGCTGCACTTTTTCAGCCGTTTCTGCAATGAGCGGACGCAGCACATCAAACGGAACTTTATTTTCTGCTGCTAATTTTTCGGCTAGTGCAAAAAGATGATTGCTGAAATTATTGGCAAATACTGCTGCCAAATGCGCCGCTTCGCGCTGCCGCCAATCCAGCTCAAAAACATGCTCAGAAAGCGCGGCAGCAATCTGTTTAACTGCTTTTTTTCCGGCTTTATTGCCTGCTTCAATGCACATCGGCACTTTGCCGAGGTTGGTGCGTTTGCCGCTCGTGAGCGATTGTACAGGCCAAATTATACCTGTGTATTTTGTTTTTGCATCCTGCAAAATTTCAACCGGAATGCTTCCAGCTGTATGCACAGTTAGTCCGATGCCTTTCGGAATTTTTGCAGCGACAGAACCAATGGCATTATCTTTTACAGCAATCAGATAAAGCTCTGCACCGGCAGCAGGAGCCGTATCACCCCAAACGGGTTCTGCTTTTAATGAGCGGGCTAGTTTGCGGGAAGTTGCTTCGTTGCGACTCCAAACCTGAATAATTTCTGCACCGGCTTTTTGCAATGCACGACCAAAATGCCAGGCTACATTGCCTGAACCCATAAGCACAACTTTATATCCTGCCGGTAATTGCTGCATGGTGCAAAGTTAGCGGTTTCGGTTAGGCAAAACAGTTTGCAATATTCACGCTGCTTAAACGTATTTTTGATGCAATGATTCGATTTCTTCTTCTTTTGTTTGCAATTGCGGCGCTGTTTCCCGGCTGGCTGAATGCTCAGTTTATTGAGCTAACGCCGCTACAGGTGGTTCAGAACTATGTTTCGCCCAATGGATTTCCGGCCAAAAAGCAGCATGTTGCCGGCGAACTTTCGGCCGAAAGACGCAGCGATACAACCCTCGGACAGCGACTTCCGCCACGCATTAAACGCAGTTGCCGGCTGATTCGTGAGGACAGTGTTACAGCCTGCGTGGCACTCTGGCTGCGCGATTCGGTAAGCAGTTTCGACTATTATTTCTACCTGCGCAAAAAACAAGTGTGGATGATGTACAGCATCAGAAGTCTGGCCGGGACAGAGTTGGTTCGAACGCAACTTCGGGTTCTTGATTCTGTTCCAAGTGCTGACAGGGGCAAGGTGTGGACAAGCACACATGCACATACTTGGAAATTTGAGTATGATAATGCACAACTATATCTGAGCAATGACTCGAATTTGAAAAGTTATTTTAGCGCACATCTAATCGAATTTGAGAAATTGCGTAAATCGCTGGAAAAAGGAAAATACTTGAACCGGGGCGATTCAGTTCTTTCGCATTCGGGTGAAAACAAAAAAATACGAAAGCAGCTCGATGCCCTGCTGATCAGAAGTATTGCAGCCGACAGCAGTTCGCCGGGAGGTATTCTTTTTGTAATTGGAGGAACCGGAGATGATCGTTGCGGTTATTTGTATCAGCCCGATCCTGCAAAGCTTCCCGCAGTTAGCGAACGTTATTATATTTTAATAGAATCGCTGGGGAATGGTTGGTATTTAATTAAGACAACCTGATGCAGTTATATGAAGTATAAACTTTTATATCAAATTGAAATACCTTAATTTGGTAATACAAATCCCGATATATGCGCATTATCGCATTAACAATATCCAGTGCATTTATTGATGAATGCCGCAGGTTCTATGTTGATCTTCTTGGTTTTCAGGAGTATGATGTAGTTGGCGGTAGCGATGGGCTTGCTTTGCAGGTTGGGCATAGCCGTTTCACATTTGTACCCGGCACTGCTGATGCCCGTTATCATTTTGCTTTTAATGTTCGTCCTGATCAGTTGGAAAATGCGGCCGAATGGCTGCAGCGAAACGGAGTGGAGCTGGTTCCGGGGGCAAACGGGCAAGGACATATTATTGATTTCCCGAATTGGAAAGCCCGTTCGGTTTACTTTTTTGATCCTGCAGGAAATATTGTTGAGATAATTGCCCGTGCAGCAATTAAGCCGGCCGGAAATGCGCCCAAATTTTCGGCAGCCTCATTGATTGGCATCAGCGAAATTGGAATAGTTACTGATGATTTAATTGCTTATCGCGATTGGCTGAGCAGTGTACACGGAATTTCCGGATTTGTGCGTCAGCAAAATACGGATCAGTTTTCGGCTTTGGGTGATGATGATGGCCTGCTGCTGCTGGTGCCTCCCGGCCGCGAGTGGTTTATGGGACGTTTTGCCGCCGAAAAACACCCGGTAGCAGTAACAGCAGAGTCGGGCGGTCGCGAAATAAAATTACGATTAGGCTAATCAGCACACTTCTGCTTCCAGTCTAAAGACATAGTTGCTGCATTTTAGCATCTGTTTCTTTACTGATCGGGTGTCTGCCAACAAATACTATTTCTTCAAATTCACCAAAATGTCTAAGTACTTTTAAGGAACTTGGATGAATATTTTCTTTTAAATATTGGCTTCCGAATCGTTACAAATCAATGGAATTGACTTGATTCTGGTCATTCGGCATCAGTTAACAGAGTATAAAAAGAAAAAAAACACCGGAATATAACCCCGGTGTTTTTTATTGTTAAGCCATAGCCTGAAATTCGGAAGGCGGCTGTTGATGTTGATAATGTTGTTCCGCATCGTTCATCAAAGGCATGTAAGCTCCGAAATTAGAAACCGTTACATGCACATATCTGAAAAGCGAAATATTTACAAAGCGGCTGTTGCACACTGGTTTATTTTGAAAAGCCAGAACAGCGGCAATTGTTCTTCGGCATAAGACATGATCTGTTTTAGTAATACGGAGCAGCAATTGCCCGGTAGCACTTTTACGTTCCCATATATTCCATTTTTTGGACTTTATGAGCGCATGTCTTATGTTTTCAGATTCACCGATATACAGCAATTCATAAGCATCAGGATGATCATGAGCGATCAGTCCGGGCTTTTTAGGCGCAAACACGGTGTAAATGCCTGGTGTGGAAGGAACTGATTCAGCTACAAGTCGGGAGCTGAGATCCCATGTTCCTTCCCAGAACAAACGTAAATGTAAACGATCCATAGTGCAGGGGGGTAAGGACGTTATACAATAAGAAAGTTAGCAGCTTAAAAATGGATAGCTGCGTTTGTTGCCGGAATCTGAAGCACTGCATCAAGCAGCACGTCGGTTTTCAGCGGTTTTTCTAAGCAGGCCATTACCTGCGGAAATGCAAAAGCTTGTTTTATCAGCAACGGGCGGTAATTGAGCCACGAAGTGAGGACAATAATTTTTGTTTTGGATGCTATTGATTCGGGCATTTCCTGAAGACGCTCAAGAAAATCGAGGCCGCCTTTGCCCGGCAGGTATAGTTCGAGAAGAATAACATCAGGCAAAGTTTCTGCTTGCGAGAGGTGAAAAATACCTGCTCTGCCTGAATTGAATGCCTGAAACTGGCGACACATTCCATGTTTTTCAAGCTGAAGACGGCTTTGGAACACATCCGTTTCGTTGGCATCAATTTGCCAAATCGTTTGAAACGGAGTTAATTGCCCTTCAAATCCAAATACCCGTGGCTGAATACCGTACATAAGCCTGTGTTTTTGATTACAGTACTAAGTAAAGGCCAAAACCACCAAAAAGCGAGTCGCTTTTGAGTGGTTTGGGACATTCGATTAGACTAATCTCAACTATGAATAAAGATATTTTTTATCTTGTAATGCTTTGAAGTAGTGTCGGTTGAGCGATTTATTTTAAAATATGTAAATTTTTAGTGATTCTAACAAAGGACATTCATACTTATTGCGAAGTTCTGTTAAAAGCGTGTTTTGGTATATTACTGACAATGAATTTGGGTTTAGTGCAAAGTAACCCTTATTCCTACTGTAAGTATAGCCGAACTTATATATGCATTTCTTCCCAGCCAACAATTTGATTGCCTTCAACATACAGGTGAAATTTCTTGCCACCCATAACAGAAACAATTTTATCGCAGGTTCCAGTCATTGGTGTAATAGAAAGAACCTGTAATCCCTGCTCTGCCATGTAATTAATCACTTGTTGATCGTTTACACCGCAATTTTCAATCTCACTTTTTTGTCCTAATACATTGAATGTGTTTGCAGATAAACTACTAAATGACGAGAACATTGCAATTACAAGAACAAGGAAGAGAGTTTTGATAGAGCTTTTCATTTTGAGAGAGTTTAGTTTTATACTTTTGGTTTCGTTGGTGTTGCAAAGGAATGATGCTTACGTAAAACCTTTAGCGACATTTCTCCGTAAAAAAGACTTTCGTTTGTGTATCTTACGAATGTCCCAAACTCCCAATGCCACATACAATCGACTTATTTCTCGTATTCAACAGTTCATTATCGGAAATTCAAAGGAAAATGTGCTAATTTGATTCTTGATCATGCTAAACTCCAAGCAAAGCGAACTTGATAAACTTCATCACTTGTTACATGCCCTCAATCGGCAGCAAATCAAAGTGTTGAAGAAGTATCTCGTTGGTTTCACTACAAGAAATGAGTCTGAAACAAAAATGCTTGAATTGGCGAAGTTACTGCTTGATCGAAAGCAAGGCCCGCCTGATTTGGATTATTGCTCAAAAGTGATTTATCAAGCACCCAGAGATAGCAGAATCGATAAGTTAAAAACGAGACTTTATAATAAAGTACTCGATTCTTTAGCAATTGATATTAATATTCAAAGAGATGAATATGAAGATGAGATACATCCTATTTCAATAAAACTAAAGAAGAAGTCAACAATACTACAAATTATTCGATTTACTCCATTAAGAGAAACATTAGGATTAGAATTATTAAATGATATTATTACCATAGCTAAAAAATATGAATTGTACTATATATTATTGGATCATTTACAGCAACTTAAGCTATTAAAGTCATGGCGCGAGGGACCAAAGGCTTTTTACAAATATCAAGAAGAGATTGAATACTATGAAAAGTGCAATAAGGCAAGCTTGAAAGCTCAAGACAACTATTATAAAATGATAACAAATGCAGGGTTTTCTGCTAACAAAAATATAGATAAACAATCTGAAATTTTATTGCAATATGTCTCAGAAAGTAAATATGATTATCATCAAACGAACTCCCCAAATGTTGGTTACTATCTACGATTATTTGAGATAGCTTATTATCAAAGTGTTTTTGATTACGAAAAAGCGAAAAATGCAGGAATTGCAATGCTCTCTTTGATAGAGAATAATATTTCTGTCTACAGAAAAAGTAGAATGGGTTTTGCCTGGGGCAATATTTCAGAATGCGACATTTACCTTGGAAATTACCCGGATGCATTAATTTCAGCAAGAAAATCACTGGAATTTATTGCACCTTATTCTGCAGATTACTATGTAAACAAGCAACTTGAACTTGATATTCAATTGTTAAATGGTGATTTAGAAAATGCTCAGCAAATTTTACAAGAACTCCTAAAAACAAATCGCCTCAAACAAGGTGATTTCCGTATTGCTAAGTTCGCTTACTATGAGGCTTGCGTGCATTTCAGACTCGGGCATTTTAAAGAATGTTCGCGGCAATTAAGTCTCAAATACGAACTCTCGAAAGATAAGTTAGGCTGGGAGATTGCCATTCGTATTTTGAGGATCATGACCATGATTGAACTAAACCGCCACGATGAAGCTCAGCCGATGGTAGGTAACTTGCAAAAACATATTGAACGGAATGCCCGAAAAGCGGATGTGAATGAACGCGACCGGCTTGTGCTGAAATTATTTCGCGAGCTGGATAAGGGCGGTTTCCGTTTCGATTCGCTTTCCAAAGCTACCCGCGATATACTTGCCAAACTGAGTGAAACAGATAAACCCTGGAGCTGGAAACCGCTTTCGCCCGAACTCATTCCGGTTCATACCTGGCTGCTCGGAAAAATTCCTGAACAAAGTACCTCGCGCCGCAGATAGTCTTTGCTGATGCCGTTTTTCAGCTATCTTTGGCATCTTCACTCTATTCTTACATCTCTAAGCTATGAAGCTTCTCGAAGGAAAAACGGCCATTGTTACCGGTGCATCTCGCGGTATCGGTCGCGGAATTGCGGTGCTCTTCGCTCAGCACGGTGCCAATGTGGCATTTACCTATCTCTCTTCTGTTGAAAAAGGCCAGGAACTCGAACGCGAACTCGCGGCTTTTGGCGTTAAAGCCAAAGGCTACCGTTCTGATGCTGCCGATTTTGCCGCTGCCGATCAGCTAGTAACCGACGTTGTCAACGATTTCGGTACAGTTGATATTCTGGTGAACAACGCCGGCATTACCCGCGACACACTGCTGATGCGCATGAGCGAGCAGCAGTGGGACGAGGTAATCAACGCCAATCTCAAATCGGTTTTTAACCTTACCAAAGCGGTGCAGCGTCCAATGCTGAAACAGCGTAAAGGCTCGATTATCAACATGAGCTCTGTGGTTGGCGTTAAAGGAAATGCCGGACAGGCCAACTATGCTGCTTCAAAAGCCGGCATTATCGGCTTCAGCAAATCGGTTGCGCTCGAACTTGGTTCGCGCAATATCCGCTGCAATGTTATTGCTCCCGGATTTATAGAAACCGAAATGACTGCTGCCCTCGACCAGAAAGTGGTTGAAGGCTGGCGCGAAGGTATTCCGCTGAAACGCGGCGGAACTACCGAAGATATTGCCAATGCAACCGCTTTCCTCGCATCTGATATGTCGGCATACATTACCGGCCAGGTGCTCAACGTTTGCGGCGGCATGCTTACCTGATAATTCACTAACCCTGTTGCTCATCTGCATCCGTTGAGTATCCGCATCATTACTGAAGCACCACTGTGGTACACGCTTTTCTGCCTGCTGGCGGGTGGCGTGTACGCAGCTTTGCTGTATTTCCGCGATAAACGTTTGGCCGAATTTTCGCGGCGTGTAATTGGTTTGCTTGCTGCTTTTCGTTTTCTCGCTGTAAGCATACTCGCTTTTCTGCTGCTAAGTCCGCTGCTGAAAACAGTGAGCCGCGAAGTCGAAAAGCCGGTTGTAGTTATTGCACAGGATGTTTCCGAATCCACTGTACTCACTGCCGATTCGGCCTGGTACAAAAACGAATACCGCAAAAAACTGCAAGCGGTTATTGATGCGCTTTCCGAAAAATTTGAAGTAAAAACATACAGCTTTGGCGAACGGTTTCGCGAAAATCTGGATCCTAACCAGAACGACCGTCAAACCGATTTCACCAGCTTGTTTGCCGAAATCGAAACCCGTTTCAGTGGCCGTAATCTCGGCGCTGTAGTTATTGCCAGCGACGGACTTTACAATAAAGGCGAAAGCCCGGTGTTTGCTGCTTCATCATTAAAAGCTCCAATTATTACAGTAGCTATGGGCGATACTACTGTTCGCCGCGATTTGCTGCTGAATAATGTGCTGCACAACAAAATTGCTTTTCTCGGAAACACATTTCCGCTCGAAATCATTGCAGAAGCACACCGCTGCAACGGAACACGTTCTACACTTACGGTTTCGCAGAACGGACAAACACTTTTCTCGCAACAAATTACTGTAAACAGCGATCCGTTTTCGCTCACCGTTCCGGTTCAGCTGGAGGCCAGAGCGGCCGGTTTGCAGCGTTACCGTATAAGCCTTTCGCCGGCCGATGGTGAGCAGAATCTCCGCAACAATGTGCGCGAAATTTTGGTGGATGTGCTCGACGGTCGCCAGAAAGTTTTGCTCGTCAGCAACGGCCCGCATCCCGATATCGGTGCTGTGAAACAGTCGATAGAAAACAGCCAGAACTACGAAGCCGAAGCCTTTACGCTCGATCAGTTTAACGAACCGGTTGGCAAGTATAATCTGGCCGTGCTGCACAGCATTCCGTCTGAAAATGCTGCCGGACAAAAACTGCTTTCCGACCTTGATGCTGCCAGAATTCCGGTGTTTTACATAACCGGTATTCAGGAGCAATATTCGCAATTCAACAACCTGCGCACGGGTCTCAGCATCAGAACCCGGGCCGAAAAAGCCAACGAGTGTGAAGCTGTTGCAGTTAACGGATTTCCGCTGTTCAGCCTCAGCGAAAATGTGTTGAAATACATTCCGCAGTTTCCGGCTGTGCAAGCGCCTTTTGCCGATTTTCAGACGACACCGGCAGCAACGCCATTTCTTCGTCAGAAAATTGGTGCGCTGAAAACCGATTACCCGCTCTGGATTTTTGGTCAGCAGGGCGAACGAAAAACAGCAGTGTTTGCCGGCGAAGGCCTCTGGCGCTGGCGTTTGCGCGATTTTGCCGATCACGGTAATCACGACATCTTCAACGAAATCATTTCAAAAACCGTTCAGTATCTCGCGGTTAAAGTGGATAAAAGCTTGTTCCGCATCAACACCAAAAACAGTTGGGACGAAAACCAACAGGTGTTTTTTGATGCTGAAGTGTATAACGAAAGCTATGAACTCATTACAGAGCCTGAAGTAACTTTAACCATTACCAATGCTGAGGGAAAACAGTTTCCGTTTACGTTCACCAAGACTGCAACTGCTTACCGTCTTACTGCCGGACAATTTCCTCCGGGCGATTATTCGTACACCGGGCGGGTAACTGTAAACGGAAAAGTGATTACGCAGAAAGGCGCATTCAGTGTAATTCCGCTGGTCATGGAGTCGGCCAGCCTTACAGCCGATCATCAGTTGCTGTATAATTTAGCGAAACGCCACAACGGCGAAATGATTCAGGCGCGTGAAATTGAAAAGCTCGAAAAATTGCTGCTTGCCCGCGAAGATATTCGCCCGGTAATCTACAATCCGCAACAGCTTACTGATTTGATTACACGCTGGTGGGTATTTGCTTTGCTGCTGGTTTTACTGGCTTTAGAATGGTTTCTGCGTAAGCGAAACGGCGCGTATTAATACGCATTTTGACTCCGCGTTAATTTTGTATGCGCGTTTATTAATTAGATTGGATTAACTTACTGCGTTATCTATGCAAGAAACGCAAACACAACCAGCAAAGGTTCAAACACAGTTTAATGAACCAAGATTGTCTGATTCTCAAAAGAATTACAGGCATGCTGTTTCATTGCCGGCGCAGTTTGCAGTTTCGGTTATGCAGCTTCAGCTTGATCTGTATAAACCTTACAAAGCGATAAATGCTGTAAATGCGTTTTCGGCTGTTAATGGTGTGAATTCTAACCGGCAGATTGCACAAAATGAGATTATTACTCCAATAATTCATAATGCCAATCATGCAAAAACTCAGCTTTATAATCATGATCAGTTGCGAAAGATGTTTATGACCACTGCTGGAAATGATGCTAATTTTCAGGCCGTAGGAGCAACATTAGCTGATGAAGAACAAAAAGCTTACAATGTTCTAGCTCCCGTTGCCGATATACAAATTGATTATACCGATTTTTACAAAGACATGGCCAATGAGCCTTTACCGGCAATAGGTCATGTGAGGCAGGGCGAAATTGGTGATTGCTGGCTAATCGCCGCAATGGCTGCAATGGCCAATAGTCCGCATTGGGGACACCAACTCCTGCCAAAAATTCAATCGCAAAATGCCACAAACAGTTACAATGTAACTTTGGGTGTTTACAATGCCAATGCAGCCCCCGGAGCGGTTCTTAATCAGGTTGTTGTAAATAACATGACCGGGCATTTACCAGTATTGCCCAACGGCAATCCTAATGCAGCTGCTGAGTTGGCTTATGCGCAACAAACCTTAGGTATTCCGGCTTCATTCGGTGCAAATGCCAACAATACACCCGTTTGGCCTGCCATGCTTGAAAAAGCGTATGCTATTGATCAGGGCGGTTATCAGGCGCTTGATAACCGTGATGCCCGCGAAGGTCTGGCGGTATTATCAGGAATAATGCCCGAACAATATACAGGAGCAACTGTAGATGCACCACGCTGGACAGCTATTCAGCAACAGCTTGCGGCCGGAGCTGCGGTTACGCTGACCAGCAAAGCCAATAACGTTCTTGCAAATGGAGTTGCCGCAATGACACATGGAACGGAGGGACACGTTGACGGAACGGCACATAATCTTATAGAAGATCATGTTTATGTGCTTACAGCGATGACGAATACGCACATCACGCTGCAAAATCCGCACGGGCATAGTCATCCGGGGCAACTACAAATAGCTGATCTACCCAGCTATATTGCTCAGGTAGATGTGTTGCCAGCTCCGCCACCTGCTCAGCCTGTTTTAGCAGCGCCTGCTCCTGCGCAACCTCAAGCAGTTCAACCCGCTCCTCCGGCTCCTGCACCACAACAGCAGCAACAGCAAGCTATACAGCCGCCCGCTGTAGTTGCTCCTGCGCCACAACAGCAGCAGCAAGCTATACAGCCACCCGCTGTTATTGCACCTCCGCCGCAACAGCAGCAGCAGCAAGCTATACAGCCACCCGCTGTAGTTGCTCCTGCGCCACAACAGCAGCAGCAAGCTATACAGCCACCCGCTGTTATTGCCCCTCCGCCTCAACAACAGCAGGCGCAAGTTGTTCAGCCACCCGCTGTTATTGCCCCTGCGCCACAACAGCAGCAACAGCAAGCGATTCAGCCGCCTTTGGTTGCACCTCAGCCGCAACAGCAGCAGGCGCAGGCTCTTCAGCCGCCTCTTGCTTATCCTGCTCCGAATGCTTTACCGATAGTTCAGCAAAATGTACAGGCTGTGCTGCCGGCTGTGGTTCAGCAACAGGTGCAATTTCAGGCACAGCAGTTGCTCCAGATGCATCAACCCCCAAATCCTCAGCAGCTTCAGCTTCAGGCATTACTGCAGGCGCTCATACCTCAGCCGGTTCAGCAGCAATTGCAGCAACAACCGCATCTGTTTCCCGGACAAAACTCTAGTCCAGCCAAAAGATCAAAACCCAATCCCAATCCTTGAAATTCATTTTTTTACATGAAATCCAATTTTGTAATTAGTTGAATTTTATTATTATTGTATAACAGAAACCAGAAAACACTCCAAGTCATGACCAACTCAATTCGCCGATTCATTACAGGCAAGTTCATCATCCTCGCTCTTTCTCTCGGAGCTGTAACACTTGTTGCTGAATCATGCGGACAAAAAAGTGCCTGCGGTTCTAAAAGCCAGAAACGTAAAAAGAACAAGCGCGTTAAGCGAAGCACAAACTTTATGACTTACTAAACAGGTATTCATTACATATAAAAGCCGTTCCTGCTTATAGCTCGAACGGCTTCTGTTTTTTATTCATGTAATATGATGCCTTAAACAGTTGTAAAATCAAGGCGGCGTTTTTGCTTAAAAAAATTTATTCGCGCAAAGTCGCGAAGGCTTCGCATAAAAAGTTCGGCCTGTTCATTTCAGTTGATTTATTGCGAGACAAGAAAACGGTAATGAATGTTGTTGAGTAAATTGTTAAACAGTCTCTTAGAGCCGTTTAATCAAGAAGATTTTTGATGATGCGCAAGTTGTGCGTATATCCGCCGCGTTCGGGTGTAAAAATGCCGTAGTGATCGTATTTATCAGTACGCACACGGCCCGAAGCGTGGATAATGTAATTATCGCCGATAACCATGCCTACGTGTATAATGCGGCCTTCTTCGTTGTCGAAAAAGGCGAGATCGCCGGGCATGGCTTCTTCCACAAAGTTGAGTGCTGTGCCGGGTTCTACTTGCTGATAGGCATCGCGTTTGAGCTGCATGCCGTTGGCTTTAAACACCAATTGCATAAAGCCTGAACAGTCGATGCCGAGCGGTGTGCGGCCGCCCCAAAGGTAGGGCGAGTTGAGAAATACAAGGGCGGTTTCTACCAAAGCTTCGCGCGTAGGCGTTGCATCAAGCTCGAACGGACGAACTGCACCGTCAACAATAAAAATCCGGTCTTCGATCTGGCATTGTCCGCCGTGGTAGAACGGGAGGGAACTGCCCAGCGTTATCGGGAACGATAAATTGGAATGCGTATCGGTAATGATCGTAAAGAGATCTGTAGTTACCGGCGATGGATTGCGGCGGAGATTATCGAAAGCTGCTTTGGCTACCGGGAGGTATTGTTTCCGGTCGATCCAGCATTCGTAATGATCCCAGGCGGTGATGATTCGGTGCCAGCTTTCGCGCTGTTCAACTACTTCAAATGCGTCGCCGAAAAGAAGCTGCGTCACCATTTCCGATTTGTCGGATGGTTCGCGGCGGCAGGGAACAGCGCTGAGGTGGCATACACCGTACATACTTTGCAAATGTATAAAAACGAAAGCGGCTGCAAATCAGGCAGCCGCTTTCAGTTTTCAGCAGAGTTATGAGCATTAATTCACAAGTTCAATCACCAGCGCGCTTCCGCCACCGCCGCCGTTGCAAATTCCGGCTGCTCCGTAGCGGGCGTTGTTTTGCTTGAGTACGTGCAAAAGTGTAACGATAATGCGGGCTCCCGAGCAGCCGAGCGGATGGCCGAGGGCTACTGCGCCGCCGTTTACGTTTACTTTTGATGCATCGAGGTTGAGCAGTTGCAGGTTAGCCAAAGCAACTACTGAGAAAGCTTCGTTGATCTCGTAAAACGAAATGTCTTCGGCTTTCAGTCCGGCTTTTTCGATGGCTTTCGGAATTGCTTTGGAAGGCGTGGTGGTAAACCATTCGGGTGCCTGCTCGGCATCGGCGTAGCCGCGAATAATGGCCAGCGGCTTTATTCCAAGGGCTTTTGCTTTGTCGGCACTCATGAGTACGAGTGCTGCGGCTCCGTCGTTTATGGTTGATGCGTTGGCTGCGGTTACTGTGCCATCTTTCTGGAATACGGGCTTCAGGGCAGGAATCTTGTCGAAGAACACGTTTTTATATTCTTCGTCTTCGCTGATTACTACTTCGCCCTTGCGGGTGGCTACGGTAACCGGAACTACTTCATCGGCAAATTTACCTGCGGCCCAGGCGGCTGCCGAGCGCTTGTATGATTCAATGGCGTAGGCATCCTGCGCTTCACGGCCAATGTTGTAAGTAGAGGCACACAGCTCGGCCGAATTACCCATCAGGTTGTTGTGGTAAACATCGGTGAGGCCGTCTTTTACAATGGCATCCAGCAGCTGGCCGTGACCGTATTTCTGTCCGTAGCGGGCTTTTTCAACGTAGTAGGGGGTGGCCGACATATTTTCCATTCCACCGGCAACCACTACATCGTTATCGCCGAGCAGGATGCTTTGCACCCCAAACATCACCGATTTCATGCCCGAAGCACATACTTTGTTCACCGTGGTGCAGCGCACATGATCGGGAAGGCCGGCAAACTTGGCTGCCTGACGGGCAGGAGCCTGACCCAGATTGGCCTGTAGCACGCTGCCCATAAATACTTCTTCAACAAGGTTCGGGTCGATACCGGCACGCTCTACAGCGCCTTTAATTGCAGCAGCGCCAAGTTTGGTAGCCGAAACATCGGCAAAAGCACCGCCGAAAGCGCCAATAGGTGTACGCACGGCCGAAACAATATATACTTCTTTCATAAAGCTGATTTTTTCGCGTTTAAAAACGGTGCAAAGGTAAGGATTTCTGTTTGGCTAAAGTTGTTGTGCACAATGATGGTATTCAACCGCTGGTTATTACTTCAACAGCTTTCCTTTTTCAGCATCCTGCAAAATTTTCATTTGCTGAATGGCAATCTTATTCAGTTTAATAAGTCGCTCTTTTTGCGGGATCTTTTCATTGATGAAAACCGCATTCAAATTTTCCATATTCGATAAACAAATCAGCTCATTGATTGTGGCGTAATCCCTAATGTTTCCTTTCAAACCGGGGTTTGTATCTCGCCATTGTTTGGCTGTTATTCCAAACAAAGCAACATTCAGCACATCTGCTTCACTCGCATAAATAATTGATGTTTGTACCGGTGAAACTTCTTTCGGAATCAGGTTGTGCTTAATTGCATCGGTATGAATATGGTAATTCAGTTTAGCTAATTCTCTTTTGGCTGTCCACCCGAGTTGCTTTTGTTCTTCCTCCTTGAGCCGCTGAAATTCTGTAATCAAATAAAGTTTAAACGGAACACTGATTGCCGAACCAAATTCAAATGCTATGTCTTTATGGGCAAATGTGCCGCCATATTTTCCTTTTCTTACTATTATTCCTATCGCATTGGTTTTCGCAATCCATTCTGAAACACTCAGTACAAAACTCGGCAAGCCGGCTTGCATTTTAAAGTGGTCGAATTCGACCACTTTAAAATCGGGGTTGTTAATTTGCTCCCAAGTTCCTAGAAATTCAAGCGTGTAACGTGCTCTTATCCAATTTTTTATTATGTCGGCTGCCCGGCTTTCACCTTCTTTGGCATTTGCCATGTCGGTAAGCGAAATATAATCCCGTTCCTCAATAGACAGAATTGTGATCTCGGTGTCTTTTACATTAATTTTTGCCATAGTCAATAGTATAAAAAACAAAAATAGTGGTGAAAAGTAGCTTTCCGTAAAGTCAGGTTGTATCGGATTGAATATTAACGGCTTTTGTTAAAATTCCGTAATAAACCGATGTGCTGTTTTCCTTTTGCGCTGCAAAGAAGCCGCCCGTCACAATTTCGCGAAGCGGTAAACTTCGGCAGCGTTATTTGCATAAAAACAAACCGCTATGAACAAAACAACCCGCTACATCCTCGCTACAGTTTGGATACTGTTTTCACGCTCATTTGATGCTTATGCCACCTGGCAGCACACCCCCGATTTGCAGAAAGAAGCCAGTCCGCTGGTATCTGTTCTCGGCCTCGATTGGTTGCCGCTGCTGAGTTTGCTTGCCCTGTTTGTGGCGTATGTGTTGTATGCCTACTGGCGCGCACT